>CANHUF010000210.1 GCA_947463715.1 Sphingobacteriales bacterium | reverse complement strand
GTTCCTCACTAAGCGGAGTATCCTGATTGAGCCGGTTTTGTAGCCATGTTACCGCAACGGGACTGGCAGCAAGGGTAATTGCGGCATTGTTCCACCGGTCTGCCGGCAGCGCAGTTGCCGCATCAAGGGCAGCAAGGAGTTTAGAAGTGTCAGCATGCTTCATCACTGATGCTGTTAATGCAGCCTGCATGCGCACCCGCTGATTATCGTCGGTCAGCCTGTCCATGACCAGCGAAACGACTGCAGTATTGGAAGGATCCCGTTCTGCTATCTGCAGGGCGTTTTCACGAATGCCGGGATCAGCATCCTCAAGCGCTTTTTTCAGTTCTGTGGGACGAAGTTTGCCAGCCAGAGTCAGCTGCCAGAGCGCATGCAGTCGACCGAACCCATCACTTTCTTTGAGCAGTGCATGCAGGGCTTCCTCATCAGTTGTAGCAAGTCCTTTTTCTAACAGAAGCCTGTGCGCTGTCATTCTAACCCATTGATTGGGGTCACGGAGTGCCTGAACATCAGCCAGACTGCTATCCCAGCTGATGACCGGCCGGCTTCGCCGGCCGGTACGGTGCAACCTGTAAATCCTGCCCTGATCCTTACCGGCATTCAGGTCAAGGCTGTCTTCAATCTCATCAGGTATCCATTCCGGATGTTCAATCACTTTGCGGTGCATGTCAAGGATGTAGATCAATCCATCCGGACCAACCGTCATATTCACCGGACGAAAAGAGCGGTCTGCTGAAGCCAGTAATTCCTTCCCTTCCATAACCCTTGAAGCCGAAAAGGCTGCACCATTATTCTTGAGGCGGTCAGCATGAATCAGGTTCATCACCACGTCCGCCACTAACAGCGTATGGTCGAAGTCAGAACCATAAGCACCACCCCCGTAGTAAAGCGTGCCACAGGAACCGGAGAAATAACCAGATTGCTCGGGATGATTGACGCGGGTTTCCTGTTCACCAATGGGATAGATACGGGAAGTGCCATTTTCTTCATGATCGGAAATATTGGTCAGCGAATGGTGCAGGGTGAGTCTGGCGTCTTGCATGTATTTCCGGGGAAACACCAGTTGTGAAGCGTGTTCCAGGTTATGCGTTTCAAAAAATCTTCCGTAAGGATCCATAGCCAGTCCAAACCCTCCCGAAGATTCACCAAGGGTTTCCATTTTACGTGTCTTCAGGTCAATCACCAGGTCATTACCTTCCATATTCAATACTGAGCTGGTGTCTCCCCACCAGTAAGGCTTCCCAGAATTACCACCATTGGCGATGTAAATCCTTCCGTCCAAACCCAGTGTAAGTCCATTGAAATTATGCTGTAGATTGCCTGTCTCAAAGCCACCCATCAACGTATCCCTTTTATCGGCACGAAGGTCGCCATCCGTATCCCTGATGTGCAAAAGATAAGGAGGTGCTGCTACCAATAATCCCTCGCGGTAGGGCATAATGGAAGTGGCCAGCTGCAGGCTGTCGGCATAGACTGCTGAGCTGTCGTACCGTCCATCCCTGTCATAATCAAACAACATAGAAACATAGCTCTGCTTGTCTTCCTGCGGGTATCCGGGCATCTGCAATACATACGCATGGCCTGAAGCATCAAATTCCAGGTCTACGGGATCATGAATCAATGGTTCCACTGCCACCTGCTCGAGCCAGAAATCATCAGCCAATTCAAAACCTTCCGGTGATTGGGGTTTTCTTCCATTGCATGAATTCAATACAATAACAGTTATCAGCAGCCATGCTGACAACAAAACTGACCTTAACTGAAAATTAGCGTAAGGCATAGATAAACATTGAATAGGTTTAATTGTAATGTATCAGCAACACTTACCACGGTACACAGCTTAAATTTAATGAAAATGTCAAAGCCATTACACCTGTTGATCTGCATATTTACCTTTTTTGTCAGTAACCTTTCTTTACAGGCTCAGGAAAAATATGTGCTCAAAAAAGGGGATCCTAACGGCATCGGGAAATGGTATATGGGCCGACAAATCGCGCAGGTGATGAGTCACTGGGGGATCGACTGGCTCGAAAGGCCTGAACGGGAGATGGAGGAAAACACCAGTATGCTGATCAGTAACCTAGGTTTAAAAACCGGAATGACCATTGCAGACATCGGTGCCGGAAGTGGCTACCACGTGGCGCTCATGTCACCAAAAGTTGGTCATGCCGGAAAGGTTTATGCCGTTGATGTGGAGCCCGAGATGATCCGTTTCATCCAGGAACGCATTAAAATGGAAAAACTGAATAATGTGACACCCATACTGGGCACGGAACAATCTGTCAAACTTCCGGAATCATCAGTAGACCTGATGCTGCTGGTGGATGTTTACCACGAATTCGCTTATCCCTACGAAATGGCGCGGTCTATGCTGGCTGCCCTCAAACCAGGTGGCAGGTTGGTATTGGTGGAGTTCCGGACAGAAGACCCTTTGGTACCCATCAAAGAAATCCATAAAATGAGCCAACAGCAAGCTGTGAAGGAACTCAAGGCAGCAGGGTTCAAATTCACCAAAAACATCAGCAACCTTCCCTGGCAGCACTGTTTGGTTTTTGAAAAGTAAAAAAGAATTTAGTTGAGAGTTGAACTTGCCTGCCTTCGGCAGGAGAGGTTAGTTGAGAGTTGAAAGATTATCTCTCAACTCTCAACTATTTAACAGCTTTGCTGTCAACATAGAGGTGCTATAAACTGGAAAATACTTCAACCGGCCGTTTTTTTCCCCTCTCCCGAAATTGCACATTTCCTAACTTGCCATGCACCATCTTTGTAAAAAGCGTGAGGAATGAATAAACCGGAAGTTCAGGAATATGAGCGGGCTTTCAGCAGGTTGAATGCTGAACAGCAGGCTGCTGTGCTGGAAACGGAGGGACCTGTGATGGTAGTGGCCGGACCAGGTACGGGCAAGACGGAAGTACTTTGCATGCGCATTGGTAGAATTCTGCAGGTACAGGACTGCCACCCATCCAGTATGCTATGTCTGACCTTTTCAAGAGCCGCTGTAGACAACATCCGCATGCGGCTTCAAACGTTAATCGGAACTACTGCGGACCTGGTGGAAGTTCATACTTTTCATTCTTTCAGTCACAAGCTCTTGAGAGAAAAGGGTGCAGGAATTTTGCGCAACAAAAAACTGATCAGCAGGGCACAGCAATCCATGCTCCTCAGTCGACTCCTCCAAACCCAATTTGCAGCAGAAGATCCCCGACAACTGAAACCTGCACCGGCAGCTGTAATCAGCAGCTACCTGAACATCTTCAACCACCTGGCGAGAGAAGGTATCAGCCTGTATGACCTTCGGGATGAAGCCAACGGATGGAGTCCAGACGCCATTGCGTTTACGGAACAACTTACCGAACTACACGAGTCATATACCCGGATGCTGGAAGAGCGGAAATTGATAACGTTTGACGACCTCTTGCTGGAGGCAATTCTGTTGGTTTCAGAACAGCCAGAACTTCACGCTGCGCTAAGGGAACAATACCAGTACCTGCTGCTGGATGAGTTTCAGGATACCAACCCGCTGCAACTGCAATTGATCCGACTGCTCACTATCGGTGCATTATCACCTAACCTCTTTGCTGTAGGCGATCAAAACCAGAGCATTTACCGTTTTCAGGGTGCAGGCACGCAGCAGTTCAACTGGATGGGAGAACAATTTAAGGCTGTCAAAACCCTTAGGCTATCTGCCAACTACAGAAGCAAACCAGCATTGGTAGAGGCTTTCGGAAGATTATCCGCCATGCTTCATGATGGATTGATTGAAATGAAAGGCAAACAGTCAGCAGAAAAAGCAGCGGGTGAGCATACTGAACCCCTGGTCTGCAGGGTCTACCGCAACAGTGATGAAGAGGCCATGGGAACAGCAATGCTGATTCAGCAAATGATGTCTGAGGAAAATGCAGGCACCACTGCTGTATTGGCGAGAAAACACCAGGAATTGCAACTGGTAGCAGGTTACCTGCACCAGCTGGGCATTCCCTTCCGATATAACCGCCAGGAAAATAACCTGCTTCAAAGTCATTTTGGTCAGTGTCTTCACTTTACACTGCAGTTCCTGCACCTGCGCGGATTGGACAACTACATGTCTGAAGGATACCTGTATCATGCCCTCTTACACAAGCAGGAAGGGAAGCAGTTGTTGCAGCTGTTCATGGAACAAAGACAGCAAACACAGGTCCGGCTCTTTGAGTGGCTAGGATCTTCCGGCAAACGGTTATCCTACCTGAGAGATTGGTATCCGCTTATACAGGCACTGCTCTGGCGCTGTGATGAACCAATGAACAAGGAAACGCTCACCATCCTGAAATCTGCTGCCCTTACCGGTCTGCGTGAAGCCCCTGCTCAAGCAGAAGAAGAGGCATGGACAGCATGGCTGGAGCAATTTCTAGAAACAGATAAACAAAAAACCATCCGTTCCCTAGCTGCCATGATTGGCTATCAGGTGCAGCAAAACATACCCATTCCGGTGCCGGTTGACCAACTGCTACCCACTGAAACATCGCTAATCTTATCTACAATTCACGCTGCCAAGGGCATGGGGTTCAGTCGGGTCATGCTGATCGGTTGCCAATCTTCCAACTGGGAAGCTTCCCCTCCGCCTTATGCACTTCCTGTACCTGAAGAGCTTCGAGCCAAAATATACCCTGAGGCTGCAGGATGGGATGACTTTGCAAGGCTACTGTACGTAGGCTGTACTCGCACTGAGCAGGAGCTGCATTGCAGCTATAATGAAGAAGAAACCGGTTCGGAGCTAAGTAAATTCCTACAACCCTTATTGGATCAGGGAATGGTGCTACAAGACTGCAGAGACAGGAATTTCAATATACCACCGGCAGCAACATACCAGGTTGAAAATGACGAAGACTGGAACAATCTGGTTCAGGATCGTTGTGCCCGCTATGCCTTGTCGCCTACCGGGACGCATAACTGGAAGGAATGTCAGAACAGGTTTTTCATCACGCAGCTCATCAAGGTACCCGGGCTTGGTTCGGAGGCCACTGCCTTTGGTAATATCATGCATGATATACTTAAATTGATTGGTAAATCACCCGCTGTGCAACATGATTCAGTGTGGATCGAACAGACCATAAACCGGTTATTCAAAAGTTACTGG
>CANHUF010000209.1 GCA_947463715.1 Sphingobacteriales bacterium | reverse complement strand
TGAAGGTTTCTTCAGACATAAATGGTCAATTAAAATGACATTTTACTGCGTTAAAATAAACATGTTGTATTATCAAAAATTTTACAAACTCCCCTCCTGGCCAGGAGGGGTGGCATGAATGAGGCTGCGCTGAAAGCGCAGACAAATGAATGCCGGGGTGGTGGGATAAGATAATTATTGATTTAATCAATTCATAATATATTTATAGATTTAGCTGGATTCCACCACCCCGTCTCGGCCGGTTTACTTTGTTCACCGGCCTCGCCACCCCTCCTGGCCAGGAGGGGAGTTTTTTATGCATTTCAAGAGGACAACAGTCTAAAGTTAGTTCTTTATAGCATAAAATGACTGACGGAGATCAGCCTAACGGATGATTACGATTTTATTTATCTTTGCAAAATGCTCCGCTACTTCCTCATAGGCATGGCCATCTATATTGGATACAGGTTCCTTTTTGAATTTCTGTTGCCTATGATCAAAACAACCAGACAGGTAAAAAAACAATTTGATGCCGTCAGGGAACAACAAGAAGCGTTTTTCAAACAGCAAAACAATCAGCAGCAGCAAAAAAAAACCGAGAAATCTGCAACCCGGTCAGCTGATGATGATTACATTGAATTTGAAGAAATCAAATAATTCAATTCACGGATACCTGCCGCTGTCTGTTATTCGGAATGTTTGCACAAAACACAATTTCCCTGTTTGTTGGTCTGTCTATGCTGAAACTGCCTCCAAAATGAACACTCCTGTTATACAAATTCCTGATAGCAATATCCTGATTCAGGTCTTTTAAATCCATCATCTCATCATTACATACCATTTCCAGAAACATACTGTAATCAAGGGTTTCGAGCACTATGTTCAACTTCGTGGCATTGGATGAAATCAAAACCTTGTAAATGCACTCCTGAATAATTCTGAGCATGGTCAATTCATGTTCGGGATTCCTTTTTAAATCTGTCCGATAACCACTTCCGTCAAAATGAACCACAATGGATTTTTCACGGGCAAGCCTGGTGAGCATATCTCCCACAAGTGAAACCAGGGAAACATGCCGGAGTGCATCGGGATTGATATCATTGCATATTTTATTCAATTCAGTGAGGGTTTTACTGATGATGGTACTGACCTGTTTGGTATAGCATTCCATCTCCTCTGTAATACATGGCATATTCTCCAGCATCAGTTTGGCAGCTGCCAAAACCTGGTTGATCTGTTCATGCAGGGAATTGGAAATTTCCCTCCTGTCAGACTCCATATGCCTGATGATCATATCAATAACTTCCTTTTGCTTGCTTACTGCAGTACTTTCAATATTTGCCTGGGTTAAAAGTGGTGGTTTTTCGTCGAACATACTTGGTGTTTGGTTATGGACTTGTTCAACAAAAATCAAATTAATTGAACTCAACTCATTGAAAATGAATGCTTAATAAATCAAATTACGTATAATTACTTAGCTTCATTAAAGGTTTATGCTGAAACAGCAGCACGGAAATAAATCCCCTTACCGTTAACCTTTTCAAAAGTGAAACTACCGCCAAAATGATCACACCTGTTGGCCAAATTTACCATGTATAAATCCGATGAAACTACCGAAGTATTAAAGCGCGGGTCGTCCGTAAAGATCTCCAGCAGAATTTGTTTAACCTGAAGCTGAAGTGTCAACCTCACCAATTCCCCTTTGGAATGCATAAAAACACGTTTTAAAACATCCTGAATAACCCTGTATATCGTTAACTGACTGTCATAATTCTTCTTGTCTGTTCCAGCATACCGGTCTACATCCATTTCTACTTTAAAATGTCGGTCTCTATTAAGCCGATCAACAAGATCCCTTACGAGGGATGCCATATCCACATGATGCAGGGCATCCGGATTGATGTCATTGAAAATCTTGTTGACCTCGTCAACAGCAGTATAGATAATTTGCCTGACCTTTTCTGTATACCTGACTGATTCCTGACTGATCTCAGGCATGAACTCCAACATCATGCGGGCAGCAGCAAGAATCTGATTGATGTTGCCATGCAATTCTTCTGCAATCATTTTCCTGTCTGTTTCCAGGTTGCGGATAACTGCATCAATGATATCTTTTTTTCTCCTGCGTTCAACTTCGTTCAGCTTTTCCTGCAAATCCTTAACAGGGGTCATATCAATATGCGTTCCGGCTACAACCAACGGCTTGCCTGCATCATCCCTTTCAACCACAACACCCCGGTCAAGCACCCACCTCATTTTACCTTTTGCATCTGTGATCCTGTATTCAAGTGAGTGTTTGTCCTGCTCACCATTTCTGTAGCGTGCATCACTGTCCTTCATCATATAAACATCATCGGGATGAATACTCTGCCACCACAATAAGTCCGCTTTTCGGGCTGAAATATCATGGTTGCTATACCCGATAAAAATATTGAAATCAGCGCTGTACCAGGTTTTCCCGGAAGAAAAGTCATGCGCCCATGCATTATCCCCAAGTGTTTGCAGAATTTCTCCCAGTCTTTTGTATTCGATTTGTTTCTTTCTGTCTTTGACAGTAGTAACGATTGATTCAAACCATGGACTGAATCCAGATTCAACTAAATTAGACATGATAAAAGGTGTTTTTAAATGATTGTAAGTATGGTTAGCAACTTTATAAATGTTTTCCGAACAGTTCAGGACATAGGTAAGTCTGGAGAATGATTTAAGTCATGATTGTTTTCACGGCACCTGCAACTTCAACAGCGGCATGCACACCGATACCTTCAAAAACGATCTGATTATTCCTATTCTTAGTCAAACTTATATTCATCGCTGATGTCATGCTCTCTTCAATTCGGCCGTCCATCATTCCGTTCAGTGGTGATGCGAGTGACGTGGCTCCATCCCTCCTTACATGAATGGCGAGTTCATACTCCCTGTTTTGCATAACAATTTCCACTGTCTGCTGGTCTGCAAAGCACTTCCGCAACCTCGTTCCATTGTAGGTTGTAAACCTGATGAGCCGATCTCCGAGCCACAACCCTGAAATAAAGCCAGTAAAAGAATTTCCCAGCCATGGAATCCTGGCTACTGATGCTTTCAAGGATACGCCTTCCTGCTCAAAATGGTTGCATTGCATCCACATATAGGCTGCAGGAAATGAACGTCCCCAGTCCTTTTCAATATATCCTCTTCCACCATCCATCACAATCTCCTCCCCCTCATGGTACAAGGTTCCACTTATAGTATGATTCATGCTCACAATGCCGTGATAACATTCCAGAAATGGAACAAATGAAAATGGACCCATGATGCCGGGTGCATAAAAAGGCTTTGGCCAGGGCACATTTCCTCTGAAAGCTAAAGATCCTGAAATACCTTCCAGCGCCAGTTTGATGCCGGATGATGAGAAACTGTTGCTGCCAACAGTGACATGGAAACTGTGTGGTGATGGGTTAAATTCATCCCTGGAAAACCTGTGGTATGCCGCTGTCTTGCGCTTGCCGTCAAGGACCTGCACAAATGCATGGGCATTACCTGCAGCATCCATGGCTATACCGGGAATAAAGGCAAAAGCCCTGGTTCCGGCGGCATTCAACACTTTGATATACCAGCCCTCAAAATAATTGGCTTTTTTACCCCAGCCCTGAAAATGTTCTGGGTTGAAAAACGACCTTATTTTTGTGTTGCTGATCATTGCTTTTCAATAATCTTGAGCGCATCCTCATCTTTATACTGCAAGATCAGATCCCGAAGCTGCTGCTTCAAATCTGATATAAGTCCTTTCATCCCTGGCTCGTTGATGAGATTTTTAACCTCTGACCTGTCCTGTTCAATGTCAAACAACTCCCAGCTGTCGTACGGACCATAAAACCTGATGAGCTTGTACCGGTTTGTGCGGATACCAAAATGGGGTGCTACCCGGTGTGGCTGGGGGTACTCATAATAGTGATAGTACATGGCCTGTCTCCAGGGTTGTCTGCCATACCCACTGAGCATGTTTTTAAAACTCTTGCCCTGCATGTCTTCCGGCACCTTAACACCTGCCATGTCAATGATGGTTGGGGCAAAGTCGATGTTCACCACCATTTCTGTTCTTTCTGTACCCGGATTGATCTTGCCGGGATGGCGGATCACAAAGGGTGTTCGAAGACTTTCCTCATACATGAAACGCTTATCAAACCAACCATGCTCGCCCATGTAAAAACCCTGATCAGACGTATAAATAACAACCGTATTCTTTGCTAATCCTGCAGAATCCAGGTAGTTGAGTATCCTGCCGATGTTGCGGTCCATTGACCTGGCCGTTGCGAGGTAATCACGCAGGTAACGCTGGTATTTCCAGCGTACAACAGCCGCACTGTCGTGTTTGATTTTATTGTATTCCGCTTCAGCCTTGTCGTAATAGGCCTTGTATACTTCCTTTTCTGCAGGAGACATCCGGCCAAACATACCCCGCTTGCTATAGTCAACCCCAATTTTGAGGTCGTCGTGCATAAGCATGGTCTTGTCGATAGTCATATCCTGCTCCATGGCAGCCCTTCGGCCTGCATAATCATCATTGAAATTATCCGGATAAGGAAAAACCTTGTCCTCGAATTCTTTGAGATCCTGCGGATCGGGCATCCAGTTCCGGTGTGTGGCTTTTTCTCCCACAACAAGAAAAAAAGGTTTCTGCTTATCCCGACCATTGAGCCAGTCGAGCGCAAAATCACTGATGACATTCGTCACGTAACCGGTGTGCCTGACCGTATCCTTGTTCATGTGGATGAAATCAGGCTGAAAATAATTGCCCTGATCCGGCAGTACCCGCCAGTAATCAAATCCAGTGGGGAGTGTCTGCAAATGCCATTTCCCAATCCAGGCAGTTTGGTAATCCGCTGCACCGAGTACTTTTTGCAGTTGTTGCTGACTGGGGTCAAAGAAACGCCTCGGACCATTATCCCTTAACCCATTGACATGGCTGTATTTGCCTGTGAGCAAAACGGCCCTGCTGGGAGCGCAGATGGAATTGGTTACAAAAACATTCCGCATGAGTGCCCCCTCTTTGGCAATTCGATCAATGTTGGGAGTCTGCATCAGCTTGCTGCCATAGGCACTGATAGCCTGTTCTGTATGATCGTCAGAAAAAATGACAATGATGTTGGGTCTCTCAACCTG
>CANHUF010000208.1 GCA_947463715.1 Sphingobacteriales bacterium | reverse complement strand
TGCTATTTCAGCAGCAATCTGCCTGGCAGCAGTCTTGCCATTTTCATGAATTTCTACGGCAATCTTTTCAAATGCATCAATCATGTTAAGTTGGTTGTTGGTTAAGGGCGACTGACTTTCAAAAATAATTAAAAATGTTAATATAATTATTGCGCTTCCACACGCCGCTCAACTAATTCAGCCTGATTTCGAAAATTTCAGGCCATAGTTTACCTGTTATATATAGTGTTTTTTTCTCCGGATCAAAAGCAATTCCATTGAGTACCGCTCCATTGTCTGTGGCAGTTGTGCCTGGTTTACTTAAATAAGAAAGGTCTGCTTTGCTGTTTTTAACCAGGAAATCCTGCAGATTAATTATACCTGCAACAAAACCTGTCACGGGATCTATCTTTAATACATAATCATACTGCCACCTGTTGGCATAAATATAGCCATCAATCATTTCCAGTTCATTCAGGTTATTAACTGCTCCATACTGGTCTCTTATGCTTAAAACCTTATTCAGCTTCAGGGTTCGGGGTTGAACAAAATAAAGTTTATCTGAACCTTCACTGATAATAAGCTGATTGCCGTCGTTGGTAATGCCCCAACCTTCACCGCTCCAGGGCAGCGTGGCGAGCTTTTGGAATGGCTGTTTTTTGACATCCCACAGGTAAACTTCATGGTTCTGCCAGCTGAGCTGGTACAAAGTATCGTGCAGAACAGTCAACCCCTCCGCAAAAATATTTTGATCGAGGTTAATCTTGCTGCTTACTTTCCCGCTGCTGATATCTACTGCCCTGAGCGATGATTTTCCCGCTAATCCGGTACTCTCCAGTAACTGTCCCTTGTAATATTCCAGTCCCTGTGTAAATGCTGCAGTGTCATGGGGGAAAGCATTCAGAACGGTATAGGAAATCACTGAGCTGGCAGGAACAGCCTGCTCCTGACTTGTTTCACCCTTGTCTGAAGGTTCGGATTGTTCCTGACATCCCATAACCCAAGCCACTATGATTAAATAAATCCAATCTTGCTTTTTCATCTTCCAAATGTCTTAATATTTCCAGAAATAATAATAGAATGAGCGTTAGCATTTACTTAACGCCCATGTAAAATAGTTATAAAATTGTGTTGACAGCTTGCTTTTCCGGGATATGATGTACATATTTACATGCCGATAGCTGTGTTTGAACAGCACGTACTAGTCCAATCCTTCCGAAAGCCTCCAATCAATTCAATACTCTCTGAAAAGCTCATACCAAAAGGTAATTATGAGGCTTTTCCTACTATCCATCATCATTTTTTTATCATTGGGTTCGGTCCTTGCTCAAAAGGTCTGTAACACAACCGGTTATACCCTTCCGGAAATCAAAACCGGCAGCAATGCTCCTGGTCCGGAAAAGGTGATCACCATCCCGGTAGTAGTGCACGTTTTATACAATCAATCGAAAGAAAATATTTCTGACCTCCAGATACTGTCGCAAATTGAAGCATTGAACGCAGATTTCAGCAGAAAAAACAGCGATTTCCTCAAAGTTCCTGCAGTATTTGCATCCCGCGCTGCCAATACCGCTATTCAGTTTGAACTGGCAAAAACGGATCCCATGGGCCGGGCAACATCTGGCATAGTCCGTAAGAAAACTTCCAGGATCATGTGGTCAGACGATAATAAAATTAAGTCGTCTGCCAGTGGTGGCAGCACAGGATGGGATTCCCGTCAATACCTCAATGTCTGGATTTGCAATACCGTACCCGGATTGTCTGGTTATGCTACATTCCCGGGAAGCGACCCTGCCCTGGACGGAATCGTGGTTCGGTATGATGCTTTTGGAACTTCTGGGGTAGTTGTTGCACCTTATAACCTGGGGCGTACCATGACACATGAAGTTGGACACTGGCTTGGACTCAAACATCTTTGGGGTGATGGTCCGTGCGGAGATGACGGCATTGAAGACACGCCGAAACAAAGGGGGAGTAACTCCGGAGCACCTGTTTTTCCTAGACTTACACCATGCAATGGTAGTTTGGATGGAGAAATGTTCATGAATTACATGGATTTTACCAATGATGAAGCCATGGGGATGTTTACAGCCGGACAAAAATCAGTTATGCGTGCCCAGTTTGAGGCAGGAGGTAAAAGAGCTTCCATCCTAAATTCGAGAGCACTGGAACAATCATGGAATACCAGCATGCAGGCAGCAGTGGTTCCCCAGGCGGATGCAAAAGTGGTGAATGTGTATCCCAATCCGTCTCGTTCAGGTAAAATTAACCTGCAGGTCAGCCAGAATACCGGTATTAACGGGATGCATTATGCCATTATTTCCTCAGGAGGACAAATCATGAAATCCGGACATCTGGAATCAACTCAAAAAGAAATAGATACCAGAGTACTTCAGCCGGGTGTTTATCAGATCAGACTTACAGACGCGGGTACCACTTTATTTACCAAGTTCGTTGTGCAGTAATTTCAGTTTTTCCTGATCAGGTAATAAACACAGGTCGTAAAAAAATTACGCAGTACAGGAATTTTCCTTAACCAGGTAAATTGTTCCCTTGGTTGCCAGCCAAATTTAAAACGGTAAATGGGATTAATCAGGTAGTGGGTAGAGGCAACAATGGAATAGCCACCTGCAAGGGCAAGTTTTTCAAAGCGCTCAATGGAGATGCCAGTCGATTTAATCTCTAGCAATTCTGTAATGGTAGATTCATATTCACCACCAAGCCTTAGAATAGTTCTGTACAAGAGTGTAGGCAAAAGGTGAAAATAGGGTAGCACTGATAAGAAACGGTTTCGGCAAACCTGCTGGTGACCTCCATGGGGCATTTGCCAGGGAGGGAATCCGAAATAAACCACACCGCCGGGTTTGAGAAACTGTTTCATGTAAGGTATGAACCTCGATTGATCCGGGATGTGTTCTATGACATCTTTGAGGATAATGATATCGAACTTTTCCCTGTAATCCTGCAACGCAGCTTCTTCGTAAATATTGAGGTTGATTATTTCAGCCTGCCCCGTCTGTATAAATTCAGCTAAAAAATTCCTGGCATGATTTGATTTTTCCACATCCAGTTCAATACCCGTAGCCTTGCATCCCATTTCCAGAAAAGGCAGCAGCACACCACCATCTCCACAGCCAATATCCAGCAAGCTCATTTCTTTTTGAACCGGCATAGCATTGTTTATAAAAGGTAAAACGTATGCCCTGGCATTGTCTACCTGCTGTGCAAATCTTACGTTGGGGTCCAGATGTTGAATCAGAGCCATAGTTCAGTTGAAGTGACTTAACTTTGCGCAAATGTACAAACAGATTATGGAAGAAGTGATAGGAAGCTTCGCAGAAGGCAGGGTTTTGTTGATGGATAAGCCGCTGGAATGGACATCCTTCGATGTTGTTAAGAAAATAAGGACACTTATCAGGGTAAGTAAAGTAGGGCATGCCGGAACTCTTGATCCCCTTGCAACAGGATTACTGATCGTTTGTACAGGCAAGTTCACCAAGAAGATCAATGAATACATGGCAGCAGAAAAAGAGTACACAGGTACCTTTACGCTTGGTGCATCAACACCAACGTTTGATCTGGAGAGTGAACCCGTATTCAAATCGGCACTAGATTTTCTGACGCCGGAAATGATTCATGCTGCAACTGTCCCCTTCACCGGAGAAATCATGCAGGTACCTCCCGCACATTCCGCCATCAAAAAAGGAGGCACTCCTTCTTATATCCTGGCGAGGAAGGGCAAAGAAGTGATAATGGAGCCCAGGAAAATTACGATCAAATCATTTGAAGTAACAGCTATTGAATTACCGGTAGTTCACTTTAGGGTAATCTGCTCAACGGGTACTTATATACGCAGTCTTGCAAACGACTTTGGAGAAGCTTTAGGCTGCGGAGGATACCTGTCTTCCCTGCGCAGAACCAGAATCGGTGAGTTTTCTGTTGATAATGCATTGGGAATCAATGATTTTGTCGAAAAATACGGCTTCCCGGATTTGAAAAGAGCGAATACGTAAAAAGCTGAACATTTCAGATTCTTAATTGTTTGTTAATACGAAAAAGCAATCTTTGCTTATCAGTTCTTAATTTTGCAACATAAATAACTGCTTATGCGATTTTTCAAGTATTTCCTAACGCTGACCGTTTCAGTACTGGTCACGAGTCTTATCCAGGCACAGGTAACAACAAGTTCTATGGGTGGAACCATTCGTTCTGCTTCAGGTGAGGCCCTTTCAGGCGCATCTGTAAAGGCAACACACATGCCAACAGGAACTGTTATCTCGGCTATGACTTCTGTCAATGGTCGCTTCTCAATTTCAAACATCCAGCCTGGTGGTCCATACACGGTTGAAGTTTCTTTTGTTGGCTACAAACCACAAACAAGAAACGATGTTTTCCTTGAATTGGGAGAAACCGGCAGGGTAGATTTTAAAATGATCAGTAACACACAGGATTTGAAGGAAGTTGTAGTAACTGCTTCAAGGGGTGCTCAAGCACTTAATGGTGGTGTGGGTACTGCAATCAGCTCAGAAAGACTTCAGAATCTTCCTACAGTAGGTCGTAACCTGACTGATTTCATCAGGCTGACACCTCAGGCTAAAACTACATTTGGCGGCGGTATCTCAATCGCAGGTCAAAATAACAGGTACAACCAAATCATGTTTGATGGTGCCGTTAATAATGATGTATTCGGATTGTCTGAATCCGGAACAAATGGTGGACAAACAGGTTCTTCACCAATCAGTATTGATGCCATCGAGTCATTTCAGGTAGGTGTTTCTCCATATGATGTATCATTGGGTAACTTTACCGGTGGTTCTGTAAACGCAGTAACCAAGAGTGGTACAAACACTACACGCGGTTCTGCTTACTGGATTAACAGAAACCAGGGCTTTACCGGAAAGACTCCGACTGGAATGAAATCTGCAGCAGTGAGCCTGCCTGATTTTCAGGCATCTACCTTTGGTGCAACATTGGGTGGAGCTTTGATAAAAAATAAATTATTCTATTTCGTAAGTGCTGAATTCCAACGTGATGAGAGGCCACAGCCTTTTGACGCCTCAACTTTCAGGCAGCCCCCAGGTGCTGGATTCCAGGATTCAGTAAGATTGATACTTGCCAAACTGAGTGCTCTTGGTTATGATCCAGGCAGCTACTT
>CANHUF010000207.1 GCA_947463715.1 Sphingobacteriales bacterium | reverse complement strand
CAGGGAGATGGTCATGATTATATTCCTGAGTTATACAGACAGGGAGTCAGACACTTCATGGTTTCCCTTTTGCCGGATACAACAGAATACCCGGGAGCCATATTTTACCATAAATCAGATGTTGTTGCCGGGTTGCAGTTGCTCGCCATGAATCACAGGCAGCAGTTTTCCATACCTGTTGTTGGCATCACCGGCAGTAATGGAAAAACCATCGTGAAAGAGTGGCTCAATGCCTTGCTCCAGCATAAACTGAATATTGTAAGGAGTCCGCGTAGCTTTAACTCACAGATTGGTGTGCCGCTCAGCGTTTGGGCAATGCAGGAACAACATGAGCTTGCTATTTTTGAAGCGGGCATCTCACGTCCTGATGAAATGTATCTGCTTGAGCAGGTAGTAAAGCCAACGATTGGCGTGATTACAAATCTTGGGGCTGCGCACAACGAGGGATTTGAAAGTCATGACCATAAGCTACAAGAAAAGCTGTTGCTGTTTAGTCATGTACACTGCCTCGTTTATTGCATGGATCATGATTTGATACATGCGTCGCTCCAAAGAGCCCGTCCGGATTACCCTCATCGCAGGCTTGTTTCCTGGGGTAGAAATGCAGGAGCCGATTTGGTTTTGAAAAGTACAGTGCCGGCAAACTCAGGAAGCCTGCTGGAGGTGCAAGTCGGACAAAAAAACTATCGGTTTGAAATTCCTTTCAGGGATTCAGCTGCCATCGAAAATGCGATGCATTGTTTTGCTTTGGCTTATGTGCTGGGCATGCAGGATGACGTAATTGCTTACATGCCGCTGCTTCCTCCACTGGCCATGCGTCTTGAAATCAAAGAAGGACAGCAGGGATGTACATTGATTAATGACAGCTACAATGCTGACCTCAGTGGCATGTTTACGGCCATTGACTTTCTGAACCTGCAGGATGGTTCAAGGAAGAGAACTGCTATTCTTTCCGATATATCCGGGTTATCCGAAAATGATGCATCGGCATACGAACAGCTCGCAGCTTACCTGGAGCGGCATCAGGTGAAAAAACTTTATGCTGCAGGTCTGGTGATTAGCGCACATGCAGGTTGTTTCAGCTCCCGCATGGAAGCCCATTTTTTCCCGGATTCAACAGCCCTGATGGCCTATTTATCGCCTGTTTCATTCACCCGGGAAATTATCCTGATCAAAGGAGGGCGCCATTTTCATTTTGAGAAGATCAGCAGCATGCTGGAGCATAAAATACACCAGACCAGGCTGGAAGTGAGTCTATCCGGCATTGCACAAAACTTTCAGGCATATAGGAAGTCCCTGCCACCTGAAACTGCCATGATGGTGATGGTTAAAGCTTTTTCTTACGGGGCTGGCAGTGTAGAGATTGCCCGCCTGCTGCAGTTCTACCATGCAGAATACATTGCAGTAGCCTATGTGGACGAAGGTGCTGAATTGCGGAACGCCGGTATTCACCTGCCTGTTATGGTTATGAATACCGAACCGCAGGCCTTTGCCACCCTTGTAGAACACAACCTGGAGCCAGAATTGTATTCGCTTGAAATCATCAGTCAGTTCAATGATTTTCTGAGGCGGGAAGGTATCCGTTTTTACCCCGTTCACCTGAAGCTCGATACGGGAATGCACAGGCTGGGACTGGATTTTGCGGATGTACACCGTTTCATCCAAGAGTTTGGGCATTCTTCACACCTGATGGTTAAATCCGTGTTCACCCATCTGGTGGCCAGTGAGGATCCGCTTCAGGACGATTTTACCCGATTGCAGCTGGATGTTTTTGAACAGCTTTGCGGGATGCTGCAGCATGGATTGGGATACTATTTCATGAGACATGCTGCCAATACTGCCGCTATCAGAAGACATCCGCGGGCCACATATGAGATGGTCAGGTTGGGTATCGGTTTATATGGAATTGATACCGGCAACAGTGGACTTCCTTTGCAGGAATCAGTAAGCCTGAAAACAACGATTGCACAAATCAGGTATGTCAAAGCAGGTGAATCTGTGGGTTATGGCAGGAAAGCCATCCTTTCGCGTGATTCCAGGATAGCTACTATCCGGCTTGGTTATGCCGATGGATTTCCCAGGGTGCTTGGGAATGGCAGCGGGTCTGTGCGCATCAAAGGCAGGATATATCCCACTGTTGGCCATGTTTGCATGGATATGACCATGGTAGACATATCCGGTGCTGATGATATTGGTCTGGATGATGAAGTGCTAGTGTTTGGGGTCGGTCTCTCCATCAGGGAAGTGGCGAAAGCTGCAGGCACGATACCTTATGAAATCATGACCGGTATTTCCCAGCGTGTTCCGCGGATTTATTTGAGTGAATAGGGAAAAGGCTTGAAGCCGTTATCGTTGAATTCCTATATTTGCAAAAACCGGTTCTGTGAAGTTCAAACACGTTATTTTACTTACGCTGGCCATCCTTTTTCTGGATCAGGCTTTGAAGGTTTACATCAAAACCCATTACCACATGGGGCAGGAGAACGTTCTTATTCCTGCTATTCCCTGGTTGCGGTTTCATTTTCTTGAAAACGAAGGGATGGCCTATGGCTGGAAGCTTGCAGGCAGCTGGGGCAAGATAGCCCTGACAGTATTCAGGCTTATTGCAGTGGGTTTTGGCACCTATTACATCTTCAGTGTTATACAGAAAAGATACCATATTGGATACATCATCTGTTGTACATTCATCTATGCCGGGGCCATCGGTAACCTGATCGACAGTCTTTTTTATGGCATGATATTCGAATTCAGCGATCCCTATTCCGAAAACCTTGCAAGAGGGTTCTGGCAGGATGGATTTATGGGTGGATATGAGGGTTTCCTGCATGGCAGGGTGGTAGACATGCTGTATATTCCAATCATTGAAAATGGCAGCTTCCCTACCTGGTTTCCCATCTGGGGCGGTGAGTCGTTCGTGTTTTTCAGACCAGTTTTCAATATTGCTGATGCAGCTATCTCTGGAGGCGTTTTTGCCATCCTGATCTTTCAGAACAGGTTTTTCCCTGCACTGCCAGCTGCTGAAGCCCCAAAAAAGGAAGAAATGCCAGCAACAGAATAAACATTTCAATGATTTTGTTATATTGATTTTTACTTTAAAGCTGTTCAACTGGTTTTACGCTTATCAACCTCCCCATCCCTGACGGTCGAGGTTACGGTAGTGGATGGCTTCGGCTACATGAATAGTTTTGATGGCCTCTTCACCATCTAAGTCAGCAATGGTTCTCGATACCTTCAGGATTCTGTCGTATGCCCGGGCAGACAGGTTCAGCCTTTCCATGGCTTTTTTCAGCAGGTCATGGCTATCTGCTTCCAATGCGCAAATTTTCCTGATCTCCCTCGCGTTCATCTGGGCGTTGGCATGAATGCCATCCTGACTTGCAAAGCGAGCTGATTGTATGGCTCTTGCTTCAATCACCCTTTTCCTGATGCTCACAGAAGGTTCTGCAGGTTGCAGAGAGGAGAGTTGTGAAAAGGCTACTGGTGTTACTTCCACATGCAGGTCTATGCGGTCCAGCAAGGGACCGGAAATCTTATTGAGGTATTTGGTAACGAGTCCGGGCGGACAACTGCATTGCTTTTCAGGGTGGTTGTAGAATCCACATGGGCAGGGGTTCATGGAAGCCACCAGCATAAAGGATGCGGGAAAATCGATTGCCATGCGGGCTCGGGAAATGGTCACTTTTCTTTCTTCCATGGGTTGCCGCATTACTTCCAGGACTGTACGTTTGAATTCAGGCAGTTCATCCAGAAAGAGAACCCCATGATGAGATAGGGATATCTCTCCCGGCTGGGGAGAGGCTCCGCCGCCTACGAGTGCCACATCGCTGATGGTATGGTGGGGGCTCCTGAATGGCCTCCTGGTGATCAGGGAGGCGTTTTCCGGCAGTTTTCCGGCTACGCTGTGGATCTTTGTGCTTTCGAGGGCTTCTGCCAGGGAAAGGGGCGGCAGGATGCTCGGAAGCCTTTTGGCTAACATGGTTTTCCCGGCACCGGGCGGACCGATGAGAATTACATTATGTCCGCCCGATGCCGCGATTTCCAATGCACGTTTGATGTTTTCCTGTCCTTTGACATCTGCAAAATCAGTTTCAAACTGTTGACTATCGTGCAGAAATTCCTCTTCCAGGTTGATTTTCACAGCAGGTTTGCTTTCGTGATCTCTGCTGATGAAGTCTATTACTTCTTTCAGGCTTTTCATCCCATATACCTGCAATCCCTCCACCATGGCAGCTTCGCGGGCATTGCCTTCCGGCAGGATAAAGCCTTTCAATCCTTCCTTGTGGGCCTGAATGGCAATGGGTAAGGCGCCTTTGATAGGTCTTAATGCGCCATCCAGGCTCAGCTCTCCCATGATGATGAAGTTTTCCAATACAGGTGGTATTTCCAGTTGCAGAGAAGCGGCCAGGATACCTACAGCGATGGGCAGATCAAATGCCGTGCCGCTCTTCCTCAGGTCGGCCGGGGCCAGGTTGATGACAATCCGGGTTCTGGGCATTTCAAAGCCATGCGTTTTGATGGCGCTTTCTACCCGCTGCAGGCTTTCCTTGATGGCAGAATCGGGTAAGCCCACAATACAATATTCTTTTCCCTGGGAGGTCCAGCTTACTTCAATGGTGATGGTGATGGCTTCGACGCCATAGACCGTGCTGCCGAATAGTTTTACAAACATGGCATGAAGGTAAACAGGCAGGAAAGTCTGTTGCTGGTGTTGAGGACACAATCCCCACGTTTTTTTCACGCAATTTTGCGGTGAATTACCGTTGATGGCTTATTTTTTTCCAATATTTTCCAGCAGGGTGGTCACTCCTTCCTTTTGCAGGATCAGATAACCCATCCGGTCTTTGCTGATGCCATCTTTAAGCTGGTAGCTGAAGTGCAGGTCGTTGTTTTTCAGGATGGTCTCAAAGTATTTGAAACGCAGTGTGGGCAGGCGTTTGAGGTCGTCTCCAATCTCATAGAGATGTGATGAAAGGATGAAGAGTGCGTTTTCTGCTTTAGACAGCCCTTCTACCACAGATACGGTACATTTCATCGCATCCTGCATGTTGGTGCCTTTGAAGAGTTCATCAATCAGTACCAGCCATTTTCTTCCGTCAGTGATTTTGAGCAGCGTTTCGCGAATGCGGCGCACTTCATTG
>CANHUF010000206.1 GCA_947463715.1 Sphingobacteriales bacterium | reverse complement strand
GGGGTGGGAATCCGCTTACCAGGCTGATATGGGCTGCTTTTGTATTGCTGACACCCGGAGCAATGTATATGGTGAAAGCAAATACCAACAATGCGATAATTTTTCTTGGCATGGAGATTTTCTGATCACAATCATCATGCGGGAACCTGATCCACCCCATGAGGTATGATGCCAGTCCTATGAAAATTACTATCCAGATACCGAAAAATACTTCTCTTTTAATGAGACCCCAATGTGCAACAAGGTCTGCATTGGAAAGGAATTTCAGCGCCAGTGCCAGTTCAATGAACCCAAGCACAACTTTTACTGTGTTCAGCCAGCTGCCACTTTTGGGCAGAGAGTTTAACCATTGCGGGAATAATGCAAAGAGTGCAAAAGGGAGTCCCAGGGCTACACCAAATCCTGCCAGTCCTGCTGTCAATGGCCATGCCCCTTCCGTTGCCGTACCAACCAGCAGGGTACCCAGAATGGGACCTGTACAGGAGAATGATACTATGGCAAGTGTAAGTGCCATAAAGAACACACCTGCGATACCGGAACCCTGCTTTGAATTGGCAGAATTAGCCAGTCCGCCCGGAAGCGTAATTTCAAAGTATCCAAAGAACGATATGGCGAAGAAAATAAAGATTGCGAAAAAGGCAGTATTCAGGTAAACGTTTGTAGAAATTTCATTGTAGATGGCAGGATTTACATTGCCCAGCAGGTGAAAGGGGATGCTGAATGAAATATAGATAAGAAAAATAAATAGACCGTAAAGTACAGCCAGCCGCTTCCCCTTTTCCTTATTACTGCCATGCTTGGTAAAGTAGGATACAGTTAGCGGTACCATTGGGAAAACGCACGGGGTAAGTAAGGCAAACAAGCCTCCCAGAAACCCAAGCAGGAATATACTCAATATGCTGCTGTCTTCTTTTTCTTCCGCGATGCCGCAGTCCTGCAATGGCTGATCCGGATTGATGGACGGGATAAGAATTCTGCTCGAAGCGGCTATGCCACCTTCAAGTGGAATAGACAGTTCTGTGGTTTCCCCCGGGAAGAATTCATCTGCCTTGCCATAGGTGAAACTCAATTTAGTATTGAGAACTGCTGGTATATCACCAGTAAATTCAACAGTTGTGGTTAAACTGATCTTGCCCTTGAATACTTCAAAGCTCGCGTTTTCAAAAATCTGACTTTTTTCAACTACGCCCTTTCCTTCTGCCTTCAGCGGGGCAGTAATCCGTATGCTTGAGTCTGCAAGTTCCAGGAATGCAGCTGGAATATCTTCAAATTTTGAATCGGGACTGTAAATATCCCAGCCAGCTTCATTGTTTGCAGTAAATATGAGTTGATAGACTTTTTCTCCAGTTTTCTGGCTTGACGCTTTCCAGCTAATGGGTGATGGTGGAACCTGCGCTTGTGCAAAAGAGGAGATGACTACTGTTGCCAGCAGAACAAATAAGAAAATCTTTTTCATGCAGTATTTTTTAACCGCCGATGGCGATTTTAAAAGAAACTTCAGCTGGAGGTAGGCAGACTTCATCGTTGCAAACCATGAACTCAATTTTTCCGTTTAAGCTTGTTTTGGCTTTGGATTTGGCTACAACAACCTGTGTAAAGGTTACTGTTTTTTCATAAAAGTTCACTTTTCCACCCCAGACCTCTTCTACCTTGGTTATTTTCTTTCCCAACTCCTTTGTTTTCCCTTCCAGGATGAGGAGCGGATTTGAGTTGTAGGTAAATTTTGTCGGAATGGGTCCATCAGCCCCTGCATCCTGGGCATACAGGTGGAAATTTCCGTTAATATTTGCTGTAATGGATACTTCGTATCTTTTGTCTGCCAGTTTCTTTGAACTGTAACTCAATGTTACCTGTTTGGCGGAACCCATCTGGGCAACTGATTCCTGAGTAATAAAGAAAGCTGCTATCAGCAGGAATAGGGTATTTTTTTTCATCATTTTAAGTTTAAACAGTGGTGTTTTCAAGGATGGCATTGAAAAAAAGTGTGTTGAAAATGGTTCTGCCGTCGGTATTGCCCAAAAGTTCAGCACAGGCCCTTTCTGGGTGAGGCATCATGCCAAAAACATTGCGTTCCCTGTTGCATATTCCTGCAATATTATTCAGGGCACCATTAGGGTTTGCATCAGGCGTTATATTTCCTTCAGCATCGCAGTAGCGGTAGATGACCTGGTCGTTAGCAATAATTGATTCCATTGTGGATTGGTCTGCATAATAGCGGCCTTCACCATGGGCAATTGGAATTTGGAGTGGTTTTTTTTCGTTTCCTGTAATAAAGACATTTTTACAGATAAACTGCTGATTGGCATTTCTGAGCAGCACGCCAGGAAGAAGTCCGGACTCACATAAAATCTGAAAGCCATTGCATACGCCCAATACTTTTCCGCCCCGATTTGCAAAAGCGATTGTTGCCTGCATCATTGGACTGAAACGCGCAATAGCTCCACAGCGCAGGTAGTCGCCATAAGAAAATCCGCCCGGAAGTACAATGCAGTCATCCTGTGAGAAGGCAGACAAGTCACTGTCTTTATGCCAGAGTTCAACAACCTCCTGACCGAGATCATTTCTAAGGGCACCAATCATATCCTGATCGCAATTCGAGCCTGGAAATACCACTACACCAAATTTCATTGTAAAAGCTTTGTACAAAGTTATGGACTTATACCTAAAGCGAGGTAACGACGCGGGTATTTTAACGCAACTGACTTAAAACAAGCAGTATCAGGATGAAAAGGTTTGGCAGCAGCTTTTTTCTTACATTTATAAATAACGGAGAAACCAGCAGGGTGGCGGGTAAGAGTGCAAGGTGTATGCTTTGAGATACAGAGGTGAGGTCTGAAAGAATAAGGCTGGTAACAACTATACTAAGCAATAATGAGATGATGAAGGTTTTCCTGCCTTGTATCAGCAGTTTTGAAATCTGATTGGCGGATAGCATGAAGAAAAGCCATGGGATAAACAAGACAATGGCAATCCGAATCCATTCAATCGGAGATAATTGAGGTAACTCAAATGCAATTTTCCGAAAACTGAAAATAAGGTTGAAATCCAGCCTGTCTGTGAGATAAAGCACAGAAGTCAGCAGGTAAATAGGAAGCAGAAAGCCAATCAGTAACATTATCCATTCTCTGAACGAGGCTGGTCTCATGATCAATAGGGCTGCAGACAGCCACAGAAAATATAAAATTGATGCAGAATTAATCAATGCAATCAGGCTGAGTATGAAGCTGGCTGTTAGCAGACTGTTTATGGGGTTTTCTATTTTGTAAACAAGAATCATCAGTTTAACTGAAGCAATCATGCATACATTTATAAACAGCAAATCAAGAGAAACCTGTTTTGGAATGAGGGATTGCAGCAGCAGGAACCACATCGCAGGCAGGTAGCCTGGCTTTTCCATTAGTTTATGGTCTGTAACAATCTTGTTTATGAATAGTGCAGCAATTAACGTCACGGAAACCCGGATCAGCACACCTAAAAATGAAGTGTTGAAATTTATCCATTCAGAAAAAGCAGACATCCAATTCCAGACAATCGTTTGCTGTGAATCATTTTGAATAAATTCCTGGGGATGCGTATGTATTTCCGGTACTATGGCTAACAGTAACAGCAGACCAATGGCCAGTGGCGTATTATTCCTGAATATTGAGATCAAGGTATTCTATTAAAATTCAATTTTTGCGAAGCAAATATAGTTTTTATACATGCATGGCATGATGATTTGTCGCAATCCCACCTGCTTTCCAAATTTGGGCATAAAATCATACTCCCTGTTTAGATTTTTAAGCGTAGGCTGCCTTTTGATTCTTCCTTCGGCATCAATTGTAGCTGAGTTAAGCAGTAGCTCCCGTTTTTCTTTCTGATTGAAAAGGAACCGGATTTCGTTGCCGGTATTGAAAAGCTGATAAGAAATAAATGAGTCAGACTGGTCATCGTACTGGCTTTTTCTTATCGCATTGCTCCACCTCAGTTTACCATCTGCATTGAAGAAAAATACCATGATGTTCTCTGAGATGTAGCGCACATAATTTTGTTGACCGAATCTGTTAAAAGGATCGTACGCATTGTAGCCATAAAAGCGGTTCATGGGGGAGAAGTACCACATGTCGAAAGGAGAATAAAAAGGATTTCCGAAGCCATAGAGGTAATCATAGCGATTCCACGCATTATTTCTGGAAGAGGAATAATACAGTTCAGATACCACGGCAAATCCTCCGTCTTGTGTGGGAATCACATGTCTTATAAAATGGTCATTGAAAGCAGTTTTCAGATTTCCTGCCTCTGCTCTCGCATCAAGTCTGATGCTGTCACTGAAAGTAAATTCAGTTTGTGATGCAAGCGACTGATTTTTTTTATCCCAAACGATTGAGTGAAGTCCCTCTATATTTCCTCTCTTCTGTTTATAGAAAAATGAGGTCATGAGAACCTTTTTGTTATAGTTGTCGAATTTCAGTTTTACTTCATCAAGTGTTTTGTCTTTCAGTGTAATTGGTATCACCTTTATTGCATCCTGGTCTGCAGCTTTGTAAACAAGGTCAATTTTACTGATAAACTCCCTGCTTCCGGTGCGGGTACACTTTCCAAACACAAAATCACCGTCATTGTCAACCAGAAAGTCAGTAAATACTCCTTCCCGGTCATTTACCTGTATTCCGAAGCTACTTTTCTTCAGCAATGCAATCTGGTTATTGTAAAGGATTGTGGTGATAAGGTATGATTTGTCATTTTGTCTTTTGATTTTGAAAAGCATTATTTTTTTCTTGTCATCACTGTGTATCAGGGAGTAAATTTTGTTTTCTCCGGCACCTGAAGTCTGGGATGTATCGAGGTCAACAGGGTCAGACATAACCTTGCCTTCAGCATTTATTCTGACCATGGCGCAATGTACGATGTTGCGTTTCTGGTATTGGTATATCATATAGGCAAAGTCTGGGTATGCAATGAAGTCGACATTCATGACACGATCGGGCAGAAAATCGAGGGGAATCCTGTTTTTGAGTTGCATATCATTATCGTAAACGGATATGTCGTGTCTCGACTTATGGTTCTTGTACACTGCGATATTAGTACCCAGTTTTCCGATGATTTCAAAGTTCATCTCCCTGTAGTCGTCTTTGTCAACCAGGGAGTAATCAATTTTTTGGGCCTTCGTCAGGGTTACGG
>CANHUF010000205.1 GCA_947463715.1 Sphingobacteriales bacterium | reverse complement strand
TAAGAATAAAGGAAGCGACACTTTGCGACCTTTAAACGAAGTTTATATTCCAATTCCGAGAGAATTTCACAAAAAGGTTCCAAATTTTTTTATAAATGATATTTTCAAATTTGAAGAAGATCAAAAAAGTTATCAAGGAGAAAAAGGGCATAAACCTGAACTTCGTTTTTATCTAAAGTTACCGAATGGTAACAAAATTCCATCTTTAGTTACACAAAGCAATTTGAAAGGATTACAATCTGGAAGTACAACAGAAAAAGATATGGATGGAAAAAACTTCGGTCAATCTGCTCTTGGACAATGGTTGTTAGTTGATGTTTTAGGATTGAAAGAAAGAAAATTAGTAACTCGTGAATGGCTTCAAAAAAAGGGGACAGACAGCGTTCGTCTTTGGCATAGAAAAGGGGATTATACGATAATCAATATTGACTTTGCACCAGTTGGAGCATTTGAAGCATTCATGAATGATGAACCTATTCCGAGTAATGAAGATTAATTGCTACATAAACTTAAATACTTAATTTAAAAATAAATTTACCTTTTCAGAAGATTAAAATTTATAAAATTAAGTTCTGTATTATAATAATTTTCATAATAAATTTTGCAATTTTCAGCGAGTAGCAAACCACAATAGTAAAAACAGTATAAATCTCTTTTGAGTATTATAACATAATTGGTTTCAACTTTTATTTTAAATCTTGGAACATTTCCATAATCAAATATAATAATCTCCCAATTTTTCTTTTTGAGAAAAAAATTTAATTTTAAAGACTGTGGTTCAAAATCATCTAGTTTTATTAGTTCAGTTTCAAATACCTTTGAAGTAATCCATAACGCAATGGCTTTCCTATATGTCTTTTCTAAAAATGCAACACCTTCAAATTTATCTCTTAATTGATTAATATCATTAAGTTTAAAATGTTTTATGACTTGATCACGAACTTTATATTCATGACTTCTTGAAAGTTCGTATTTGTCAAATTCTTTTAATCGCGGATTGATATGTTCTATGAAATCTTTCATTATTTCAACTGTTGATATAAAAATAATGAAATGAACATAAATCTAGGCGTATTGGCTTAGATTTTCTATTTTATAATTATTTGCATTGTTTAACATTTCTAAAACCTTATTTCTTGTACGCATATATCTACATCTACAGGCACTTTCTTTTAAATTAAAAACACTTGAAAGTTCTGATAGAGAATAACCTTCAATTGAATGAAGCAGAAAGATCAATCTTGAAAGAGTGGGTATATTATTTAGAATCTTAAAAATATCTTTATATTCAACGTTGCTGTATATAATATTTGAAGAATTGAAAATGTCATTTGGATGTATGGAATAGTCTAATGATTCAATTTTTGATAATTTCTGGTTCGACTTCAAAAAATTAATACACGTATTTGTAATAATTCTTTTCATCCAACCCTCGAAAGAACCTTTTCCCTCAAATGTGTCAAATGAGTTATATATTTTTATGAATCCATCTTGTAGTACATCCTCAGCATCTTGCCTATTTCCTAATAGACGATAACATATAGAAAACATTTTAGGTCCATATGTGTCGTATATATTTTTAAATTCTGTTTGGGTGAGTTTGAGTTTTTTATATTCTATTATTTCACTCATATTTATATTCAATAAACTAGACAACATGTTTATCTAAAACGATGCATATTTCTAAATTATTTTTACTGAATTTTCAATATTTTCTACTTTTTTGGTAAATAGTATAGGCTCAGAGGTTAAAATATCCAATATTTGTTAAAATTTGAGTTTAAGTTATAAATTATTAGTTCTTCGCAACTAAAATTTATCAATCGATTAATAGTCTTCATTTTTTTTAGTTTTATTAAGAACAATAATTTTCGGCTTCTGCATCCCATCCCTCAACAAACGCATCGTAGCCCGCACCTCTGTTAAGCGCATCATTCGTCATAACCTGGGCCTTAAGGCTCCAAGGGGTTGGGGTTGGATCACGAATCCCAAAAGAGCTGCATACAACCGTGTTTACAACCGCACCAGCCGGGGATGTATGGTTAACTTGATTTGATTGATGGGAATTCCTTTGTTACTACTGGCCATTGCAGTTTTCTTCAGTGCCTGTTCCGGAAGCAATGATGGTGCAAATACTGTCTATGTTAAACCTTCCATCGACTACAAGGGGAATTTCCGAAAGGGTCATATCCGCAGGGCAGTCAGTACCAAAAAGGATGCTGTCAAAAGCCAGAACCGATCGCGGTATTATTATCAAACAAGGGGGAAGTACAGGAGGAACATCCACCTGATTTAAGGTTTGTTTCCAATATTAAATAACTTGTCATAAAAAGGATAAAATAACATATATTAGTCCTTTATAAGACAAGTTGTATGAAGAAAGCTCCTGCCATATTGCCAAAAAACTTAAGGATTTTAAAGAATTTGGGTGAGCATATACAATTGGCTCGTTTGCGCAGAAAATTAAGTGCAGAGCAAATTGCTGAGCGCACAGGACTTGGTAGGAAAACCATTTATAATATAGAACAAGGTAGCCCAACAGTAGCCATTGGAAGTTATCTGCAGGTACTCTTTGTTTTAGGATTAGAAAAAGACTTGACCATGGTTGCCTCTGCTGATCCCTTGGGAAGAAAATTGCAAGATGCCGGAATTCTAACCAAAAAACGCGCACCTAAACAGCCGAAAACTGGTGAACCAAAATGACCAAATCATCACCATTAACTGTAAATGTATGGAATCGAGGATGGTCATTCAATCAAACCAACCTGAAAACCCATTAGCCGCATGAGGAAATTATTTCTATTATTAACTATTTTATTTTTAAGTGCTGCTTGTTTTTCCCAGAGCCGATACATTTCAGCAACAACAAAAAAGATTGTCTTCACAAGAGATGGAGGTGTTTGCAAATGTTGTGGCAGTTCTCTCAGTCTGGAATATGACCATATCACTCCATTTTCATGCGGAGGAACAAGTACTGTCTCTAATATTCAATTGCTTTGTCAAAAATGCAATCGAAGCAAGTCGAACAGTTGTGTTTGCAAAATACACGGCCGAACGGTAGGAACCAATTGCTGTGATGGCAAGAAATCTACCCAATCTTCCAATGTTTCCAGTCAATGCTCAGGTACAACAAAGAAAGGATTGCGGTGTAAAAATAAAACGACCAATTCAAGTGGCCGTTGCCATCTTCATTAAGAATTTCTAATCAACCAAAGATTTAAACATGAGTTTTTTATTTGCAATCGACCCTAAGACAGAAGAGACCATTGTTTCAGCATCTCAACCTGGAAGCAATAAAATAGATTTTATCGAGCGTATTTCTCGGAATGAGAACGAGGGTTTATTTAACGCTGTTGTCACTTTGACCAGCATTACCAATGCGCCTGATTTCGATGTTAAAATTTTCAAAGCAATGGACAAAGTCTGCCAATTGATCTACAGCAAGCACAAGGAAATTGTATAGCCTTATATCACTCGTTTGATACTGGTGCCACTAAATTTAAGGAACAGGATAAGCTCATTCAAATAAACCTATTTCACCACCGGAAACAACAACTTTCCCCAATCCTCTTCCGGATTTTCCAGGATGATTTCGATGATGATGGGTATGAGCATTTCTAGAATCCGGCTTCCATCCTTTACTGATTTCCTGTTAAGTTTGCTTTTATAGGTGGCGCCACCATGCATGAGTTGATTGCGTAGAATATAGAGCCTGTCGAGCAGGATCTCCAATACCCCACCCACATTGTTGGCAGACATATATCGTATAGAGTCCTCATTTGATTTTTCAAATGCCTTTTTCCATTCTTTGGCATCCCCGCGTTGAAAATCCCAGAATCCGCGGAACACATATTCATTTTCAATCAATATTTTCACTGGACCAGAGAATTTCTGCCACAGTATATTGAAGATGCGTTTCTCATGGTCAAGCCTGACCAAAGTGCCGATGAATCCTTTGAACTTTTCCCTTTCTGTTTTGCTGGACTGGCTGTTCATGTCCATCGCATAACATGCATTAAAGGCAATCCATTGTGTGATGAACATCAAATCAGGATCTTTCTCCTGTTGCTCAGCACATTGTAACCAGCTGATTGATCGATGAAGCCTAATCCCGAGTTCTTCCGGAATACCATCGTAAGATTTGAGTTTGCGTTTAAGGGAAACTGACTTCATCTACTTTTGTGTTTTTTAAAAATTTCTAATACTCACAAGTTAATTTCTTTTCCTTGTTCAGTGCCCAAAATATTTTGTAAATTCAATCAACTTCACTGGTTTAAGAACACCAAAATACGATTCACGCAATGAGGCGCTATAATAATAATTTCATCTTCTCAGCTACCGACCTTAACAACCACCTCAATTGCAAACACCTTTCTACCCTCAACAGGGAGGCAGCAGAGGGCATCAAAACCCGACCGAACTATACCAACCGCACAACTGAGGTTTTAAGACAAAAAGGCGAGGAATTTGAAGCCGCCTACCTTGAAACCTTGAAGCAACAGGGGCTTAGCATCATTCAAATCGAAAAAGATGATCCTGATGCATATTTGAATACAATTGCTGCAATGGCAGCGGGGGCTGATGTCATCTATCAGGGCAGACTGGAAGAGGGTCAATGGCAGGGATGGGCGGATTTCATGATCAAGGTTGACAAGCCTACATCAACATGGACATGGTCCTATGAAATTACCGACACTAAACTTGCCAACCATACCAAAGCGTCCACACTGGTTCAGATCGCACTTTACTCGCACATGCTCTCTGGCATGCAGGGTATGATGCCTGAAAACATGCATGTCATGAAGCCCAATGGTGCAGAATCTTATAGGGTCAATGATTATCTAGGCTATGTCTTGCATTCCAGAAAAAAATTCCTGGTTGCATTCAGTGACAGAATTGATACCTATCCGGATCCCGTAGGTCATTGCGACCTTTGCAACTGGTGGGAACATTGCAACAAAAAAAGAAGGGAGGACGATCATCTTGGCTTTATCGCAGGGATGGGTGCAAGACAGACAAATGAAGTTCGCCAGCATCAGATCGATACGTTGGAAGCCATGGCTTCAGTTCCCATTCCTATCCCTTTCACCCCTGCAAAGGGAGTGGCAGAAACATATGAGAAACTAAGGGAACAAGCCAGGTTGCAACACCAGAGCAGGATGC
>CANHUF010000204.1 GCA_947463715.1 Sphingobacteriales bacterium | reverse complement strand
GCAGTAAGCACATGGGAGGGAGAAACTGAAACAGAACTGCAGGCAGATCCGGAAGACAGCGCTATATGTTTTGAAACTTTTTTCAGCAACTGGTCTCCATCACGGCACTCAAAACGCAGGTTAGCAACATGATTTAACCTGTTTTCAACCTCTACATTGGACTTGACAAAAGGGTATTGCAACAACATTTCCTCCAGCCTGTTGCGCAAAGCAGACAGCCTCTGGGACTCTGCAGCCATCAATTGGCTGGAAATTTCAGCCGCCTTGCCCATGCCAACAATACCTGGCACATTGAGTGTGCCGCTACGCATTTTCCGTTCATGGCCGCCACCATATTGGAGGGGCGAAAGTTCTATTCTCGGATTTTTTTTCCGGACATACAAACAACCCACACCTTTCGGTCCATACAACTTATGTGCAGAAAAGGCCATCATGTCTATTCCATCTGCCTGAACATCCACAGGAATTTTACCCACGGCCTGTGTGGCATCCGTGAAAAAGGCAATACCCCTGCTTTTGAGCAGCGCTCCTATTTCTCCAACAGGAAAAATAACACCTGTTTCATTGTTGGCATACATGGCAGCAACCAACAGCGTATCCGGACGCAATGCTGATTCGAGCTGTTCAACTGAAATCATTCCATGGGAATCTACTGGCAAAACGGAAATTTCGTAACCCTCAATTGCCAGGTATTCACAAACCTCCAGCACCGCCTTATGCTCAGTTGCAACCGTGATGATGTGTCTTAGCCTCGATGTATTTGACTCCGCATAGCCGCGGATCGCCAGATTAACTGATTCAGTTGCTCCAGATGTAAAAATAATTTCCTGGGGATCTGCCCCAATCAGTGAAGCAACCTGTTCACGTGCAAAATGAACGGCTTCTTCAGCATACCATCCAAATGCATGAGACTTACTAGCTGCATTACCGAAATGGGTGTTGAAAAAAGGCAGCATGACTTCCAGCACCGCGGGATCGCAGGGCGTTGTGGCATTGTAGTCTAAGTAAATGGGATAATTTGTCAAAGCTTTCTAATTGTGACGAACACCTTCCCTGACCCTGAATACGTGTAAAATATAGGGAAATACGGCATCCATGGTTTCTTCAGCACCGCGAGGGGAACCCGGTAAAGTCATGAGTAAAGTTTCTCCCGCAAATCCTGCAATGCCCCTGCTGAGCATGGCATATGGTGTTCTTTGCTGACCATAATCCCTTGCTACTTCCATAATGCCAGGTACCTCTCTTTCAATAATAGGCCTGATGGCATCGGGTGTAACATCTCTGGGCGACAAGCCTGTACCGCCAGTAAAGAGGATTAACTGGTATCCATCGGCAATCAACTGCCTTGCAGTTTGCTGAATGATTTCAAACTCATCCGCAATAGCCTTGCGGAACGTCACAGTAAGTTTGTGCTTCTGCAACCTGGCTTCAATCACATCTCCGCTTTTATCCTCATTCAATCCCCTGCTGACACTGTCGCTACAGGTTATGACCGCCACCTTTACCGTATCAGGATACGCATACTTGATATCTGACTTACCCCCTTTCTTTTTCTCCAGCTTGATTGAACCGATTTCTATCCCATCATCAATGGGCTTGAGCATATCATACATCGTAAGTGCTGTAACCGCCACTCCATGCATGGCTTCAACTTCTACACCAGTCTTGTAAATGGTGTGGACTTCCACGCGGATAATAACAGATAATCCATCAATCTCATGCGTAATGGCAGTATACTCCACAGGCAGTGGGTGACAGTCGGGAATGACTTCATAGGTTTTTTTACAGGCCAGCAAGCCTGCTGCGCGACTGAACTCAAATACATCACCCTTGGGAACCTGCCTGTTGATAATGGCATCAATCGTTTCCTGCTTTGAAACCTTTAAAACACCCACAGCAATGGCCTGACGGAGTGTAGAAGACTTATGTGTAATGTTGACCATAATACGTGTTTACTGATTGACTTTCCACTGATATCCTTCGCCTTCAAAAATCTCTTTCCCCCACACAGGCAGCTCTGCCTTGATGCGTTCCACACATTCACTGCATGCCTCAATAGCCGCCTTACGGTGCGCTGATGAGGTGAATACAAAAAGACAGATTTCCCCGGCCTTGATTGCACCCAAACTATGGTATACATGCATGCATGTAAGTGGATATTTGGCAAAGATAGCCTCCCGAATTTCTGTCATTTTCTCCAATGCCATATCCACATGACTGGTGTACTCAATGGCCTCAACCTTTTTCTCTCCGATCAGATCTGACCTAACCTGTCCGAGGAATATACTATGCCCGCCAATACTGGTTTTGGTAGCGTGTTTAGCAATACTATCGCCAATGAACGCTGGATTAACCGGTCCCTCAACAAAAATGTTTTTGATTTTTTTCTGCTCACTCATATTGTAAATAATTTGATGCAACCAGTGTCTGAACCCCACCTTTCAGACTACAAACACTACCGGCGGAATTTTGTTTTAAAAACAGTGATGATGCCTGTAAACTTCTTCTGCCTGCCTGACATACAAATACAACCTGACTTGCTGAAATTGTGTCCAGCTGATCTTCTAAAACCGATAAAGGTATTTCCATGAGCGATATCCCCATCTGTTTACACAACGATGTCAGCCTTGGCAATTCATGTGGCTCTCTGACATCAACAAGCAAATGATTACCATGATCCCTAACCCACGCCACTGCATCAATTTCCTTGATTGCAGCACCGGGTACGCCACAAAGCCACTCATAATCTGTGTTGAGAAAACCTGCAAGCGTTGCCGGTATCCTGGCTTTGGCATCAGGATTAGCTTCGAGCTGAAAGCTGAAAACATCCTGTGTCAGTGCATTGTAATTCCAGAGTTTGTTGACTAATGGTGTTCCGATACCAGTAAGCAGTTTGATGACTTCTGTAGCCTGCATGGAACCGATGATGCCGGGCAAAACACCCAGCACACCTGCTTCGGCGCAATTGAGCACCTCACCGCCAGCCGGAGGCTCAGGAAACAAATCCCTGTAATTAACTGACCTGCTTCCATCTTCCTCTAATTGATTGAACACTGCCACCTGACCTTCGAATTGCGAAACAGCGCCAAAGACCAAAGGTTTTCCCATCAATACACAGGCGTCATTGATCAGGTAACGTGATGCAAAATTGTCTGTTGCATCCACAAGTACATCATAAGCTGGAAAATGATTCACAGCATGTTGTTGTGTCCATTTTTCCTGCCAGGTTTCAATGTTGCATTCGTTGTTCAGAGAACCCATTTTTCTTTTGACAACCTCCACTTTAGGCTGACCAACATCTTCCAGTCCAAATAAAATTTGTCTGTGCAGATTTGAAACACTCACCATATCATGATCGGCAATACCTATATGTCCTACACCTGCTGCCACCAGGTACTGCATGATGGGACAACCCAGTCCGCCGGCACCAATCACAAGCACCCTGGCAGCTTGAAGTTTATGTTGCGCCGTTGCCCCAAACCCTTTCAGGATGAGCTGCCGCTGATACCTTTCATAATTCATTTCCTGTTTCATCATTATCCTCCTGAAAAGGGTGGCATGAATGCTACGCGCGCATCAGCAGGTATAGGCTGATTACCTGACACCAGTTTATTGTTTATGGCAATCATGAATTTCACCTGTTGTAAGCCTGGATACTGTGCATATACAAGCATGCGCAAGGAATCAGTATCTGCAACATGTTGCAGGCGCTGTGTTGAACAGCCTGTAATATCCGTTAGTTGTCCGAAATAAAGCAATTCCATTTCCATAGCTTAACATTTCAGGTCAGTAAAAGTTTGAGTGCAGCCAACAACAGCACCACTGCAAGCAGGTATTTCAAAATCTGCTGATTGAACCTGCTGGCACCCAGCCATCCGCCAAGTGTGCCGCCTACAAAGGCAATACCGGCATACATGAACATCCCAGATTCAAATGATATTCCTTTCGAGAGTTGCCCTCCTAAACCGGAAAGTGAATTGACAAAAATAAACAACGCACTGATAGCTGCAGTTTGTTTCTGATTGGTCCATTTTAGCATCAATAACACAGGTGAAAGAATGATACCACCACCTATACCAATCAGTCCTGATAAAAATCCAATGACAGCTCCTATCAACACAGACAACCCGGTATTTCCTTCCTTTAGCTCATGCTCACCTGCATTGGGAAAAAAAAGCATCCTGATAACAGGGATCAACAGGAGCGCACCCAATACCTTTTTGTAAACATCTGCATCTAGAGCAATCATACCCCCTAAAAAAGAAAGCGGGATAGAAGCCAATGCAAAAGGAAGAAACAGCTTCCATTTAAAATGACCTCCCCGGTAGAAAAGCATGAATGCCGATAGTGAAACAAAAAGATTGAGCAACAAGGCAGTAGGCTTCATGAATGCAGGGGACATACTGAACAAAGCCATCAAAGCCAGGTATCCGCTTGCGCCTCCATGCCCTACCGATGCGTAGAGAAAAGCCACAACAAAAAGGAGCAATATGAAGAGGAGCTGAATATCCATTTTGAAAGAATCAGTAAGGTAGCAAATGAATTTGAATCAGATCGCCTGGAGCCCAGGTTGTTTGTGATTCAGGCAACACTGCAAGGCAATTGGCCCGGGCAAAGCTTGCCAGTTTATAGGATTCTTGTCCGGTTAACAACTTCACATTACTTCCATCATATTCAGCCTTGAGGAAATGGGTAAGTCCTGCCGGTTTGTTATGACCGGATGCCAATGGCACATATGCCGACCTGAGTGAAAGTGGTGTTCCTGTGAGGCTGCCAAGTACAGGCCAGACATACTGATAGAAACAGGTCAATACAGAAGCAGGGTTTCCCGGCAAACCAAAAACTGGCTTGTTCCCCTTCATCCCAAACAGAATTGGCTTACCAGGCTTTTGCCTGATCTTGTGGAAGATTTTTTCAACGCCACAGGTTTCAAAAGCCCGCATGGTAAAATCATAATCTCCTACACTAACACCACCGGTCATAAGCACCATGTCATTATCTTCAAGCAAGTTTCCCAGCATGGCTTCAAGCTGCGTGGGATCATCTTTCGCATGCAGAGTGGTTGATACATTGATTCCCATTGCAGACAAGGCAGCACGCAGGGTAAATGAATTAGATTCATAGACCTGTCCGTAGCTAAGTTCTGTTCCTGGTTCACACAACTCAT
>CANHUF010000203.1 GCA_947463715.1 Sphingobacteriales bacterium | reverse complement strand
TTGTCTGAAGAAATTATGGATGTAGTAAACAGTGCTATTGAAGGAAATTAAGTTTACATGTTTCAGCACAAAGCTATAACAGATACGCATAAGGTAAAAGCTATTGCAACTGAACTGGGCTTTGATGAAGTTGGTATTGCGAAAGCCGAGGCTTTAACTGAGGATGCAGTAAGGCTTGAGAAATGGCTGTTAAAAGGATTCCATGGCGAAATGAAATACATGGAGAATCATTTTGACATGCGCGTGGACCCTACAAAGCTTGTTCCCGGTGCCAAATCAGTTATTACACTCCTTTTTAATTATTTTCCGGAGAAACTACAGGATAAATCTGCGCCTAAAATTGCAAAGTATGCTTACGGGAAAGATTATCATCTGGTTATACGTCAAAAACTCAATGAATTTCTGCTAAACATCAGGGAAAGTATAGGACAGGTTGAAGGAAGAGGATTTGTAGACTCTGCTCCCGTTCTTGAGCGAAGCTGGGCCTCGAGGAGTGGACTTGGATGGATTGGCAAAAACGGAAATCTGATTAACAAGCAAAAAGGATCTTTCTTTTTTTTGGCAACGTTGATAACAGATCTTGAATTGCAACCCGATAACCCACTCCCACAGGATTACTGTGGTACATGCACAAAATGTATTGATGCCTGTCCTACTGAAGCTATACTCCCAGATAAAACATTACTTGCAAATCAGTGTATATCTTACTTTACTATAGAATTGAAATCTGCAGAGCTTCCGGATAACCTTGTTGCAAAAGCGGATAACTGGGTTTTTGGTTGTGATATTTGTCAGGATGTATGCCCATGGAACAGATTCAGCAAACCGCATAATCACCCGGAATTTGCTCCCAGTAATGAAATCATCAGTTTTTCAATCAAAGACTGGATGACAATGGATGAATCAGGTTTCAAAAAATTATTCAAAGATTCTGCGCTCAGTAGAACAAAATGGAAAAGAATACAACGCAACCTGAAACTATTTGCCAGATAAATGCCTTACTCCCACTTGAAAACTTTGATGGCAACTCCATATACTACTATGCCCCAAATCAAAAGGTATTGAAGCTGGGGTAAACAGTCATTGAGGTGAGCCCCTTCAAACGCTACATTTCTCATCGCCTGATTGAGGTGTGTCAATGGCAAAATCCTGCACAGAGGCTGCAACCATGCAGGGAAATTTTCTACAGGGAAAAAGGTTCCCGCCAATAAAAACTGTGGTAAGGTGACCAGGTTGGCAAAGGGTGGTATCGTACTCTCACTTGTGGCCAGTCCACTTACAATGAAACCAAAACCCATAAACACAATCAATCCTACCAGGCTGAGAATCAAAAGTTCAATGAAAGTAACCATCCCGTTTACAAGCGTAAATTTAAATGCAAAATGTCCTATTGAAAGGATGACAACTGCAGTGATCATCTGGAATGCTATCCTGCCAAGTCCTTCTCCAAAAACAATATAGTTTCTCCTGATAGGTGTTGCATAAAATCTTTTGAGAACGAGTGTTTGTCTCAGACTGAAAAAAATGAAGGCTACGCCAAATACACCTGCACTGAGTAATGAAAAACCAAGCTGACCCGGCAAAATGAAGTCAATGGTCCTGTATTCCCTGCCGGGTAATACTTTTTTATCCATGAATGCATAGGTCGGCCTTCCGGGAAAATCAACAAGATCGAGTTCTGTGATGGTTTGCTGAATGATTGACTGGAGTAGACCTATTTTATCTGTAGCTGCAGTTGAAGTAGTTATCTCAATCGCATACTTAGGAAATGCAACCGGGTTAACAGCTTTAATATTGAGGATAGCTGTTATGTGGCCTTTATCTAATTCCTGCCGGGATATGACGAGCGGCTGGGTTACAATTTTTAAATTTTTCTTTTCCAGAAGCTGCCTGTAAAGACCATTATCTGTTTGGGAGGCAGGATCAAATGTAACCCGTATCACAGGCGTAGTGGAGCTCAGAAAGCCAAAAACGAGTATGAATATAATTGGAAAAAGAAAGCTGAAGATAACAGCTGACGGACTCCTGAAAATAGAACGCAGACTAGCGGAAGCAATAGCCATCATTGCGCGGAGTTGGCTATACTGATCTTGTTTCTTCATTTGATTTTAAATTCAAAAGGCATTCTGGCCTTAATTTCTCCCTTTTCATTTTTTAATTCACCAATTTGTTTTAACAACCTTACCTCATCTTTGTTTAAAGTCTGATCCAGTGCAATTGATGCAAATTCTCCCTCGTAATTTTCGAGAATATATTCAATAAAGGACTTGGGTTCTGGGTACATTTTAATTTTGTAGTCTTTGATACCTGCGAGTTTCGCGGCAACACCAATGGCTTCTTCAAGACCACCCAGCTCATCAACAAGTCCTATTTCAAGTGCCTTTTGCCCTGTCCATACCCTCCCCTGTGCTATGCTATCAATATACTCCACTGACTTTTTTCTACCATCTGCAACACGTTTTTTAAAGTCATAATAGATCTGGTCTACCTGTTGCTGTATGAATTGCTGTTCTGCGCTATTCAGCGATCTCGTTACTGAAGGCATATCTGCATAAGGGCCGGTCTGAACCCTGTCGAAGGTTACACCCAACTTGTTTTTCATAAATGATGAAAGATCAGGCACAACTGAAAATACACCAATTGAGCCAGTGATGGTATTCGGCTGTGCCATTATCCTGTCTGCATTACAGGCGATATAATATCCGCCACTGGCAGCAACGTCTCCCATTGATACAACCACTTTTTTACCCGTCTTCCGGATTAGGTCAATTTCCCTCCAGATAATTTCACTTGCCAGACTGCTTCCTCCAGGAGAGTTTATCCGCAGCACAACAGCCTTAATTCCGTCGTCATTTCTCAGTTTACGCAAAACACTAATGTAATCATCAGAACCTACTTCATCAGGAGACCCCTTGCCATATACTATCGAACCTTCGGCAATAACGAGTGCAACTTTGTTACTTGAATACGCGCCCGAAACATTATTTGCTGAAGCATATTTACCAAGTTTTATAAAATTTATGGATTTCTCCTTACTCAGATTGACCCTTTTACGTATTTCATCTCTCAGCTCATCATCATACTTCAAACCATCAATTAAACCCGCTTTAACTGCCTTTTCTGGTTTATCCAATGCAAATATTTGCGCGAGCAAACGCAAGGAATCTTTATTGAGTTTTCTGGATGAAGAGACATCTTCAACCATCTTACCATATATACCATTAAGCCACTCGCTGGTTTGCTCCTTATTAGCAGGTGTCATGGCTGTTTCCCTGAATGGCTCAGTTGCACTTTTATATTTCCCAGCATAGAATATCTGGGGCTTCACTTCCAGTCTGTCTATCAGGCCTTTGAAAAAAACATATTCTACAGACATACCCTGCCATTCAAACATACCCATGGGATGACAATAAATCTTATCCGCAACACTGGCCACATGGTAGGCTTTCTGTGAAATATAATCGCCATAAGCAACTATAAATTTGCCATTTTTTTTGAAATCAAGAAGCGCACGCCTTAAATCCTGAGAAGTGGCAAATCCATTGGGATTATCTTTTGCGATGATGTAAATGCCTTTGACAAGTGAATCAGCTGATGCATGCTTTATCAAGCGGAGTGTTGTGTATAAATCCGGAGCCGTTGCCTCGCCAGTAAGCTCAGCAAATGGGTCATCCATTTTTCTTTCCATGATCTGTTCAGACAAATCTATCACCAGAACTGAATTCTTTTCTACCTGAACTTGTTCAGTGCTCATTAAAGCACCTGCAATACCTGCAAAAAGGAGGAATATCAATCCGAAAAAAACAAAAAGAGCCAATAAAGCTGCCAGGACAGTTTTGAAAAAACTTTTCACATCCAAAGGTTTAGAAGACGAAAATAAAGAACTTTACATCCCTATGACCAATCAATTTACAAATAAGGCATATTTACTGATAGGTGGTAATATCGGGGAGCGTATTTCAAACCTCAATGCAGCAACGGCTGCAATTGAGCAAAGCTGTGGTAAAATAATAGCCAAATCAAAGATTTATGAAACTGCAGCATGGGGAAATGAAAATCAGCCTAATTTTTTGAATCAATTGCTTATTGTAGAAACCTGGCTCAAACCAATTGATCTACTGAATCAAATTCTGAATATTGAAACTGAACTGGGAAGAAAAAGGGATATTCCCAATGACCCCAGAACCATAGACATCGATATCCTTTATTACAATGATCTTGTCTTAAAATCGGCAGCACTCACCATTCCACATCCAAGAATTGGAAAGCGACGGTTTTCACTGGTGCCATTGATGGAAACAGCTCCTGATCTGGTTGATCCAGACCTGAATTTAAGTATCCGTGAAATGTATGAACAATGCGATGATCAGTTAGCAGTGAATCTTTTTCAACCGATGTGAAAAAGTATGCAAGCTGAATTGTGTGGTGTTGAGTAAGTTTGAAGCATGAAATACAGGTTTATTACAATTGAGGGCAATATTGGTGCGGGGAAAACAACCTTATCTCATCTGCTTGCCCAAAAACTCAATGCCAGACTGATTTTAGAAGAATTTGCCGACAATCCCTTTCTTGCCAAATTCTACGAAAACCCCGGTCAGTATGCATTTCCTGTAGAATTATTCTTCATGGCCGAAAGATTCAAGCAACAGAAAGATTTGGTAAGTCAGCAGGATATTTTTCAAAACGTAACGATTTCAGACTATTTATTCACCAAATGCCTGCTTTTCGCAAAAGTAAATTTACCTGTGGATGAATTCAGGTTATATCAACGTCTTTTTGAAATCATTCACCAGCAGCTTGTAAAACCAGATATACTGATTTATCTGCATGCTCCTGTGGAAAAACTACAGCAGAATATCAGAAAAAGGAATCGACCTTATGAACAGAAAATACCCGATGATTACCTCCTAAATATTCAACAAACCTATACACACTACATCAGGCAACAAAATATCAAAACACTGTTTGTTGATGCCAGCCAAGCAGATTTTTTAGGCAACAACAATCATTTGCAAACCATACTCCATGCTCTTGAGGAGGATTATGCAGATGGCCAGCATCATATTGCCTTAGTATAATCAAAACATCATTTATTTAATCGATTTTTGCATTATGCTTAAGATTTTCAAACACTGGAGTTTTGCTGCGCTGCGGTATCCTGAATTCAG
>CANHUF010000202.1 GCA_947463715.1 Sphingobacteriales bacterium | reverse complement strand
GGAAAAAAACAAGGTTTATTACCGCTGGGCAGATTGTATTCCTGCATTTAATATTCCTATTCGTGTGTTTGTAAATGGACAAGCCCAATGGCTTGAACCCGACATGCAGTGGAAAGCGTTTGAAAGCAGGTCAAAAGCAGAGGAAATTACGGTAGATAAAAACTTTTATGTAGGGTTCAGGATGTTGAGATAACCCGCTATCATTTACTACTTAATTATTGAGACCGATGCTATTCGCTTGCCGGGAAACGCCCAGCATAAATATACCTGCGCTTCCAGTAAGGCTCGTCCAAATCGCTGATAATCACGCCCATAGAAGTAGATGCGTGAACAAATTTGTTGTTAGCGAGGTACATCCCAACATGTGAAATATGGCGACCGCTGCTGAAAAATACAAGGTCGCCTTCTTTCACTTCAGTTTTTCCAATACGCTTGCAATAATGAGCCTGTTCCCTTGATGAACGTGGAAGATCCAGCCCGTAAGTATCTGCAACGAGTCCACGCACAAAACCTGAACAATCAATCCCCGACTTTGTAGTCCCTCCGATGCGATACGGTGTACCCCACCATTGATGAACATAATCAATCAGCTTCCGGTTGGTCAGTTTCTCTACTTCTATATCCAGAATTGTGGCATACCTGATGAATGCAGGCGGAATGTATTCTATCCCTTCGAAATCATTCATTGCAGTAGCCCTTTCAAATTTATCTTCTATAGGACCTATATTTCTTTCAATTTTAGCAGGAGAGGTGGGTTTAAATTCTTCCTGAGTACCAAGCTTTACCACCACATTATCAAAAAATGGTGATACCGGTTTTGATGCTACCGCAACAGGCGTTGGCCTGAATACGGAACATGATTGTATCAATAGCGTAAAAGTTGCAGGTAATAGCAATGATTTTAATCTCATCAGCAAGTTATTTAATAGCTCTTCCGTTGAAGGATGAACTAAATTTACGAAATTTGAATTTTTCATCCAATATGTCCCAATTCTCACATTTACACGTTCACACACAATACTCACTGCTCGACGGCGCAGCCAGTATAGGCGCATTATATAAAAAAGCCATGGAAGATGAAATGCCTGCCCTGGCAATTTCAGATCACGGCAACATGTTCGGCGTTTTTCAGTTTGTTGCAGAAGCGCATAAACACAAAAAAGATCCGGAAGACAAAAATAGTCCATTGAAAGTAAAACCCATCGTGGGTTGCGAATTTTACATCACTGAAAACAGACATAGAAAGACCTTTTCGAAAGAAGAAAAAGACCCCAGACACCATCAGATTCTTCTGGCAAAGAATGATACTGGTTACAAAAATCTCGTTAAACTCACCTCCCTCGGATATATCGAAGGGATGTACAGCAAGTACCCCCGAATAGACAAAGAATTGATACATAAGTACCATGAGGGGCTGATTGCAACAACTTGCTGCCTTGGTGCCCTGGTGCCACAAACCATCATGAGAAAGGGTGAGGAAGCCGGAGAAAATGAATTCAAATGGTGGCTGAATATTTTCCAGGAAGACTATTACGTGGAGCTGCAACGCCATGGAATGGAAGAGCAGGAAAGGGTAAATAATGTATTGTTAAAATTTGCCCGGAAGTACAATGTCAAGGTCATTGCATCCAATGATTCGCATTATGTAGACCAGAAAGACTTCAACGCACATGATATTTTATTGTGTATCAATACCGGTGAAAAAGTAGCTACACCAGCTGCCAGAGAGTTCTCAGATGATGATGCCAGCTTTAAAAACAAGCGTTTTGCCTTCCCCAATGATCAGTTTTATTTCAAGACCACCGGAGAAATGAAAAAAGTCTTCCATGATCTGGAGGAGGCTATTGATAACACCAATGAAATTGTTGGAAAAGTGGATGTCCTTGACCTGAAAAGAGACATCCTTCTCCCCCATTTCGTGGTACCCGTCAATTTCAAATCTCAGGATGAATACCTAGAACACCTAACCTGGGAAGGTGCAAACAAACGATATGATGAAATAACACCCGAGATCGAAGAGCGGATCAACTTTGAGTTGTTCACTATCCGGACGATGGGATTTGCAGGATACTTCCTGATTGTATCTGATTTTATCAAGGCAGGTCGCGACCTGGGTGTGTTTATTGGTCCGGGGCGTGGATCAGCCGCTGGTAGTGTGGTAGCTTTTTGTATTGGCATCACGAATATCGATCCTGTTAAATACAAACTGCTGTTCGAGAGATTCCTCAACCCAGACAGAAAGTCAATGCCCGATATTGACACGGATTTCGACGATGATGGCAGACAAAAAGTAATTGATTATGTTGTAGAAAAATATGGCAAGAACCAGGTAGCACAAATCATTACTTATGGCACCATGGCTGCCAAAATGAGTATCAAAGATGTTGCCCGGACACTGGATCTGCCACTGCCCGAATCTAATATATTGGCCAAAATGGTTCCTGAAAAACCTGGCATTTCCCTGAAACGATTGCTGCATGCACCGTTACAGGGAGAAAAAAGCCTTGTTGAGAAAGAATCGCTGAATCCTGAGGAGATTGATTCAGCTAAACAATTGCGTGAGATATACAATGGCAACGACCTGAGAAGCCGGGTTTTACATGAAGCTGAAATTCTTGAAGGGTCTGTTAGGAATACCGGAATTCATGCTGCTGGAATCATCATTGCACCAAAAGACCTGACTGAACTTTTACCAGTATGTGTGGCAAAAGACTCTCCGATGTGGGTGACACAGATAGAGGGGAGTGTGATTGAAGATGCCGGTGTAATCAAGATGGACTTTCTGGGATTAAAGACTTTAAATATCGTCAAGACATCACTGCAACTAATCAGGATGAATTATGGCATTGAGATAGATATTGATAAGATTCCACTCAATGATGACCAGACTTTCACACTATATCAAAAAGGAGAAACAATCGGCACCTTTCAATTTGAAAGTCCGGGTATGCAAAAATACCTCAGAGACCTTAAGCCTGATAAGTTTGAAGACCTCATTGCCATGAATGCCTTGTACAGGCCCGGCCCGCTGGAATATATTCCAAACTTTATCAACCGGAAACATGGCAGGGAGGCAATAACCTATGATCTGGAGGAAATGGAGGAATACCTTCAGGAGAGTTATGGAATCACCGTTTACCAGGAACAGGTAATGTTACTTGCCCAGAAACTGGCTGGCTTCAGTAAAGGTGATGCAGACGTGCTGAGGAAAGCAATGGGTAAAAAACAGAAGTCCGTTCTGGATAAAATGAAAGGACAATTCATCGGCAATGCATCCAAAAAAGGATTTCCGGAAGATAAACTGCAGAAAATATGGACCGACTGGGAAGCATTTGCGCAATATGCCTTCAATAAATCTCATAGTACCTGTTATGCATTTATTGCCTATCAAACTGCCTATCTAAAGTCTCATTACCCCTCAGAATATATGGCCGCAGTGCTGAATCATGCAGGTTCTATTGAAAAAATCACTTTTTTCATGGAAGAATGTAAAAGGATGGGATTGAAGGTTCTTGGTCCGGATATAAACGAATCCCTCCAAAGTTTTGCAGTAAACAGTAAAGGAGAGATCAGGATAGGATTGGGTGGATTAAAAGGTGTTGGTGAAGCTGCTGTGGAATCAATCATAGAAGAAAGGGAGAAAAATGGGATATACAACTCAATCTTTGATTTAATCAAAAGGGTTAATCAGCGGACTGTTAATAAGAAATCACTGGAAAGCCTGGCTATGTCAGGGACTTTCGACTGTTTTCCAGAAATGCACAGGGCACAGTTTTTTTATATGCCGGAAGGTGATGCATCAAACGGACTTGAAAAAATAGTACGGTTTGGGAATATCTGGCAGAACCAATCAACTTCAAGTCAGAACACCTTATTTGGTGACCTTGCCATGGTTCAGGAAATTCCTCCGCCACGTATTCCGGATTGTCCACCCTGGTCACTAACAGAAATACTCGACAAAGAAAAGGAAGTTACAGGCATGTTCCTTAGCGGACATCCACTAGATCATTATCGCTTTGAACTGAAGTATTATGGCATCATGGCAATCAATGATTTTACGGAGTTCAAAGGGGCAATTGAGCTTCAGAAGAGTCCCAACCAGGCACTCAAAATAGCAGGTTTAGTTACGTCTTCTCAGCATAAGATCTCAAGAGCTGGGAAAAAATACGGAAGTATTACGCTGGAAGATTTCTCAGGAAAGGTTGAAATCACCCTATTTGGCGACCAGTACATTAAGTTTTCCAACTATTTTACAGCAGGCACCTGTATACATGTGAAAGGAAGTTATGAAAAGTGGGAAAGCAGGAATGAATGGAATTTCAGGGTGAATGAAATCTGTTTGCTGGAGACCATTAAAAAAGCATTTACCAGACAGGTTCAACTTACATTTCAGGCAGGCACCATCAATGTTGACCAGGTATCATTTCTGCAGGAAAATATGAAGAAAAATCCGGGTAAATCACGGTTAAAGTTCATTTTTGTAGACCAGGTTGAGAAACTCATTGTGAGTATGAAAACAACTGAGCGTGGCATTGAAATGAATGACGAAATGGCTGAATTTCTGGAAAACACCCCCCTTATTGATGTACAAATTGACACTATTTGAGACAAAACAACAAGATTGGGGAATTATAGAAAAATGGAGTTAATTTTGCACATATTAAATTTTTAACATTCAATCCTAATACATGGCCAAAGAATTTAACGACGGTAATTTTCAGGCGGAAGTGCTTGATTCAGACAAACTTTCTGTAATCGACTTTTGGGCAGAGTGGTGTGGTCCGTGCAGGGCTATTGGCCCTGTGGTGGAAGAACTTTCAGTAGAGTATACTGGAAAGGTAAACGTTGGCAAAGTTAATGTTGATCACAATCCACAGCTTTCCATGAATTACGGCATTACATCTATCCCCGCTATACTTTTCATTAAAAACGGACAGGTAGTTGACAAACTTGTAGGTGCACAACCCAAAAGCAACTTTGTAAAAAAGATAGAAGCACATATCTAAATAACTATTCGTTATTTTTGAAACCGTCGCCCTGGTGACGGTTTTTTTATTGCCATGACTACCATTCGCAAACAAAGCATTTACTCTTCCATATTCATTTATATTGGTTTTGCCATTGGGGCTTTTAATGTCCTGTACCTTTTTCCTAAGTATTTTACAAAAGAAGAGTTC
>CANHUF010000201.1 GCA_947463715.1 Sphingobacteriales bacterium | reverse complement strand
TAAAGAAAGCTGAATTTTAGTTTGTCCGGATTGCAGCGAGGGATAATATTTTGTCAAACGCGCCTTGATTACCCCAGTTGCCTGTTCTATGGTCATACCACTCAGGTTAACAGGACCCAGGTATTTGACACTTACATTACCATCGGAATTGACGATAAGCTTTTGAGTGGATATGTTGTTTCCGTATACATCGAGCTGTAATTCATCATCCGGACCAATCTCATAAGTTTTGGGAGTAGCTATTTTGAGGTTTGGAACAAATAAAGGATCAGCACCACTGAAAAGTTCAGATCCAAAAACCCTTGAAGGTTTTTCAGGCATGCGAAATTTCTGCGTTTCACCCTTAAATTTTCGTTTTGTGGAAGCGCCAGTACCACTCTTGTTGTCATCCTCTCCATTGTTCATCTCAAGTTGTACTCCTGTCATTGTCTTAATCCGGGCAATCAAAGTCTGCATTTCTGCTTCAGGCAATCCCCTTTTTTGAAATTCCTGGATTAATTCACTTTCGGTCATCCCCGCAGCCTGTGCCTGCTGCAAAAACTGATTAAGTTGCGCATCAGTAATCTGACTTGTTTTGATTTTACTCAGGTCAGCGGGAATTTGTGCATTAACCATATGAGGTACAATTCCCAAGGCAACAAAGAACAAAAAACGCAAAAAAGTCTGCTTCATTTCAGTTTATCTTGTAATAAGAACGTTATAATCAACAAATTAGTGTCCGAACATAGCTTCGCCATCTCAGTCACAAACTAAGTTTTGTCAAATACATTAGACCTCATTTTCCTTTAGACGTTTAAATAGCATCTCAGTTCTACCCGTTTCTGAAAACGGATTGAAATAAGATTAAAATAAAATAAAGGAAAGTTTAAAAGAGAGGTTTTAGAACAAAAAGTATAAAATAAGAGACGGATAAACCCCATAACTAAATGATGTTCTTTATATTAGACACTACAAAAGTAAATCAAAAACGCAGAAACAACCACTTTATTTTAGTTAAGAATCAGGCTGTTATCCACACTTAATTCCACATAGTAAAAAATCAATATTACTCAAAAAACACCTTTATTGTCTGATAATACTGCCTTCGCTCGTAACCTCCCCCGGAACCGGGGAATTCACCCAGTCCGAACAAGGGCGCAGCATGTCCTTTATTCTGAGCAATCTCTAAGAATCCGGCTTCATTAAAAAAAGCAAGCTTTTCACCATCTGGTACATCGGCATAATGTTCACTGATTCGTTCAATGAACTCATTTCTGAGCAATACGATCTTGAACCTCCTGCCTTGACGGGCGGACTCAAAATCCCTTAATGTTATGTTCAGGACTACATTCAGAAACCTATCGATCATCAGAATTTGTCCTTCCAGGTAGTTCGGACCAACATAAGGCCGCATGAGCTTCTTCTCAACTATTTTAACTTCGGGATTTCCAATTTTGATTAGAGGGAGTCCGCTCATGACGGCAGAAAATGATTCCATGAGCAATGATGCAAACAACCTTACAGATTTTTTGGAGCCTGCAGGAATCGGAATGGCCACAACCTCATCAGGCATCCCATCAATTATCATGGTAATCAACCCATTGTCTGCAATTCCCAGTAACTGGTTTTGATGCCTGACCAATAGCAGGTGATCCACATTGTTATCAAACGCATTGACAAGCACGAGGTGAAAGGTTTCAGGAGGGAAAGAGGTAAAAATAGACTTGCACACATAAGCTGCATGCATGGCATTATAAGGAATAATATCATGCGTCAGATCAACAAGGGTAAAACCATCATTCAGTTTAAGCAACTCCCCCTTTACAGCACCCACCATATGGTCAGCTGTTCCGAAATCACTGGTGAAGGTTAGAATTGGCATTGAAAAAATAGTTGAGAGTTGATAGATAAAAGTTGAGTTTACCTGCCGAAGGCTGGAGCTGAGGAAGATAACAACTCACTTTACCAGTTTGCCATTCCTGAAATAAAACATCCTGACCAGCCTGTCTGTAAGGCCGGGAAAGAATTTATTCAAAAATACTGTTTGCTTGCCCTGGAATGTCATCACAACAGTTCTTTTTTTCCCTGCAATACCAGCTATAATCAAATCAGCACACTCTCCTGCACTCATCATTTTATGCTCATCCATGGGTGTGGCCCCCTGCTGATTCCCTTCCTTATCAAGCGCACTGAAACGGATGCGGGAAGCAGTAAAACCCGGACTTACCCACATCACATGAACACCTTTATCAACCACTTCAGTTTTAATTGCTTCTAAAAATCCCTGTACGGCAAATTTGGAAGCAGAATAACCACTTCTTCCGGGTAAGCCACGGTAACCAGCAATGGAGGAAACGCCAACAATTATTCCTTTTGACCTGATCAGGTGCGGAAGGGCAAAAGAGGTACAATATAAAGTTCCATTGAAATTCACTTCCATAACTTTCCGAATAACCGGAATCATGGTTCTGCTCCCCTCTTCCAGTAATCCTCGCATGGAAATACCCGCATTGTTAATCAGAATATCTATCCCGCCATACATATTGACGACAGACTCAACCAGCCTCTGACAATCCTTTTCAACAGAGACGTCTGCGTTCAATACACAAAGGTTACTGCCCTTGGGCGCCTCTGCTTCCAGGTCGAGAATTTTTGCCTGATTTCGGCCACAGGTAACCACATTGGCTCCTGCTTGCAAATATTTCAATACAAGCTCCCTGCCTATACCGTCTGTTCCTCCGGTTATCAGGATGGTTTTGTTGCGGATTGAATTCATAAAACAAAATTAAAATAAAAAAGCCACCTTTTTCAAGGCGGCTTTTTCAGGAAGTGAACCCGCTGGGACTCGAACCCAGGGCCCTCCCGACTAAAGTCGGGATGCTCTACCTAACAAAGGCTCAGAAATTCTTCTCCCCCAACAATTTCAATAAATATTGACGAGACTTTTTTCGCTTGATTTCCAGCTCCCGCCTTTTTGCCAATGGTAAGTCCGGATATTCCTCCTTGTAAACCAATCGCCACGGAATACCCAAAGATGTAAATTTTGAATGCCCTATATTATGCTCATGGAGCCTTCGCTCTAAATCAACACAAGCACCAACGTAAAACTTGTTTAGCTTTTCAGAAAATAGTACATACACACTTGCCATACACCTCATTTTATCACTTGCCCCAAAAAAGGAAGGGCTTCCATATCTGGAAGCCCTTGTGAACCCGCTGGGACTCGAACCCAGGGCCCATACATTAAAAGTGTATTGCTCTACCAACTGAGCTACGAGTTCAACCCTTTCCGTAATCGGGAGTGCAAAAATAAAGAGTTTTTTATTTCTAACAAAATCAATTTAAAAACTACTTTTGTTTTTTATAAAAAAAGAGGAATATGACATTTAACAGGATCAACAACATCGTTGGATGGATCGTTACGTTTATCGCCTGCACAGTATACATTATGACTGCAGAAGCAGGTGGCAGTTTGTGGGACTGCGGTGAGTTCATCAGCTCATGCTTTAAACTTCAAATCCCGCATCCCCCGGGAGCTCCCCTATTTGTAATTATCGGTAGAATCTTCATCATCGTTTTTGGTGACGACCCACTTACAGCTGCAAAAGCAGTCAATGTAATGAGCGCACTGGCAAGCGGATTTACGATTCTTTTCTTATTCTGGACCATCACACACTTTGCCAGAAAAATAATACAGCAGGGACAACAAGTATTATCTGGTAACCAAATTTTCACCATCATGGCAGCTGGCGTAGTTGGCGCGCTCGCCTATACCTTTAGCGACAGCTTCTGGTATAGCGCAGTTGAAGGTGAAGTTTATGCCCTGTCTTCTTTCTTTACAGCACTTGTTTTCTGGATGATGCTGAAATGGGAACATAATGCAGACCAACCTGGTGCTGACAAATGGATTATTCTCATCTTCTTTATGATGGGACTTTCCATTGGTGTTCACCTCCTGAACCTGCTTACAATCCCCGCTATTGTAATGATCTATTATTACAAGCGTTATACTGTTACTACCAAAGGAACCATCTGGGCTTTTATTATTGGTTGTATTATTACAGGTGTTGCACAAAAAGCCGTTATTCAATATACCATCAAGGCAGCAGGAAGATTTGATGTTTTCTTCGTCAATTCACTCAACCTCCCCTTCTTCTCAGGTTTCATTTTCTTCTTTGTGTTGCTGGCGATTGTAATTTTCCTGGCATTCAGGTATGCCAACAATCCCAATTCAAAACTGAATCCCCATTTACTGAAACTCACCCTCTGGAGTTTAACTTTTATGCTCCTTGGCTACTCCACCTATATCACAACCATGATCAGGTCTGCCGCCAATCCGGCTATCGACATGTACAATGTAGACAATCCAATGAGTCTTGAGGGCTATCTGGGCCGTGAGCAATATGGTGATTTTCCGCTTTTGTACGGACAGGTTTTCACCGCCAAGCCCATAGACTACAAGGAAGGTGAAATGAAATATACAAAAGGAAAGGACAAATACCTTGAACTCGGACGTTCACAAGCTCCAGTTTACGACGCAGCTGATAAAATGTTCCTGCCACGCGTTTGGGACGCCAGCAATGATCAGGGTCATGCTACATTTTACCAGCGCTGGCTCAACCTGGAGGATGGAGAAGCTCCAACAATGGCTGATAACATCAGCTGGGCAATGAGCTACCAGATTGGCTGGATGTACCTCCGCTACTTTGGCTGGAATTTTGTTGGTAAACAAAACGATGTGCAGGGCTTTGGTAATAAACGTGATGGCAATACCTTAACAGGGATAAGTGCAGTTGATAATGCCCTCCTGGGTGATCAAAGTAAACTGCCCGAAACACTGAGAAACAACAAGGCAAACAACAAATTATTTGCATTGCCTTTCATCCTTGGTATTCTGGGTATCATGTACCAATATAAGCAAGACAGAAAAGGTTCATTTGTTTCCTTCCTGTTATTTTTCTTTACGGGTCTTGCCATTGTCTTTTACCTCAACCAGGCAGGCAACCAGCCACGTGAGCGTGATTATGCCTACGTGGGATCCTTCTATGCTTTTGCCATCTGGATAGGACTTGGGGTACTCCAGGTGAAAGACTGGCTGGCTAAGTTCACCGGGCAATCTATCGCCAATGGTGCAGCTGCACTGATATGTATGCTGGCAGTGCCAGTACTGATGGCGGCTGAGGAATGGGACGATCATGACAG
>CANHUF010000200.1 GCA_947463715.1 Sphingobacteriales bacterium | reverse complement strand
AATACCTATACACAGTTTCTGAACAAAGTGGCAACGCTTCCGTCGCGGCTTTCAGACTCAACAGCAAAGGTGAATATGATTTACTCAATGCTACTGCCGCAAAAGGATCTGGCCCCTGTCATGTGGCTTTACGGGAGTCTACCCAAACTATTTATGCCGCTAATTATGGCAGTGGCAGCCTGAGTGTATTCAAGACTGAAAACGGCAATCTCTTACCCATCGCACAGCATATTCAGTACGCAGGTTCCAGTATCAATAAATCCCGCCAGCAGGGGCCTCACGCCCATCAGGTGGTAGTGTCTCCTGATCAGCTCTATTTGTATGTGAATGATTTGGGTACCGACAGGATTTACCAGCACAGGATTTATGCAGACGGACTGGTTAACGAAACACCGGTTATCATCCCCGTAAAACCGGGAAATGGTCCGCGCCACATGACATTCAGCAAAACGGGTTTACATGCCTATTTGCTCAATGAGTTATCAGGTACGGTTGATGTGTTTAGGGTGCAGAATGGGCAGTTCACCCTTTTGCAGTCGGTTGCATCAGATACATCTTCTGCTGAAAGCAAGGCCAGTGCCGATATTCATATTTCGCCCAACGGCAGGTGGCTGATCAGTTCCAACAGGATAACCACCGATCAGCTGACAGTTTTCGCTATCAATCCGGATGGTACCCTGAAAAAGGCCGGACACCAGCCGGTAGCTAAGATGCCCCGTAATTTCAATTTCGATCCCACCGGTAAAACCGTTTGGGTGGGCAGTCAGACTGAAAACCGTATCCAGGTTTTTGCATTCGATGATGCCACAGGCAAACTCACTGACCTCAAAAAGGATGTTCAAGTCAAAATGCCGGTATGTCTGGTCTTTGTAAAACCACAACCAGAAGTTGATGCCGAAGCTAAAATCAAGGAGAACAATATCACACTTATTCCACCTACCGCACCCATAGCCAATTATGTCAAATATGTGCAGGTAGGAAACACCGTTTACCTTTCAGGGCATGGACCGGATAAGCCCGAAGGTGGACAGGTGTTTGGTAAATTAGGAAAGGATTTGACTGTAGAACAGGGACAGGCTGCAGCCAGGTTAACAGGTATATCCCTCATTTCAACCCTGAAGGGTTATATCGGTGATCTTAATCGGGTGAAGCGCATTGTGAAGGTAGTAGGACTCGTTAACTGTACACCCGAGTTTGCGCAGCAGCCGCAGGTTATGAACGGATGCTCAAACCTTATGGTGGAGGTCTTTGGCGATCGCGGAAGGCATGCCCGGACTTCAGTTGGCGTCAATGCATTGCCCAATAATATTGCTGTAGAAATTGAAATGATAGTAGAATTAAAATAACCATATGCAACACGAACAAAGAAGGTCAGCTTTCAAAAAGATTTTTGCCACACTGGTTGGGATGACTGGTATTTCGGCAGTAACCAAAGCGCATTCCGCACCGGCGGCTGAAGAAAAAGTATGCCACAATATCGTAACACAGGATGAAATTCCACTTTTTTCAGGATCCACCACTTTTGGCGGTCTCGTATTTGTGGCAGGGAAAGGGGCTCATTTTGAAGGAGATATCAAGGCCCACACCGATCATGTGCTGAAAGAACTGGAAAAGGAACTTATCAGGGCAGGATCGTCTATGGATAAGGTACTGAAGGTGAATGTTTACCTCGCGGATTTGAATGATTACAAGGCCATGAACGAGGTATTCAGAGGCCGGTTTGGTCCAAAGCCTCCTGTTCGCACAACGGTGGCCACTTATGGTGGGGTGCCTGGTAATTCACTCGTAGAAATGGATTGTATAGCTATTGCAGGAAATAAATAAAATAATTTTATGAAACGCAGAGATTTAATAAAATATCTTTCAGTAACACCTGTTGCCGGTGCCGCCCTGGCAGGGGATATCACCTCATTGCATGCAGCTCCTCAAAGTCTTGCAGGAGCACCCAAAAAAGATTATTTCAGTGAATTGGGTGTCAGAACTTTCATCAATGCAGCAGGAACCTATACAGCCATGACAGCCACGTTGATGAGGCCTGCCACGCTGGATGCCATCAAATATGCATCCGGAAAATTTTGTATGCTGGACGACCTGCAGGATAAGGTAGGGGAGCGTATTGCTCAAATTACCCATGCTGAAGCTGCAGTGGTCACAAGCGGCGCCTTTGCGGCACTTACCCTCGGCATGGCGGGAATACTTACGGGAAAAGATCCTGCCAAAGTAAAAGCCCTGCCTAAACTGGAAGGTACGGGGATGAAAACAGAAGTAATTTGTCAAAAAGCACATGCAATCGGATACAATCAGGCTCTTACAAACTGTGGAGTAAAGATCGTTATGATAGAAACTGTGGAGGAACTGGAAAAAGCCATCAATCCCAACACCGCGGCTATGCATTTTCTGCATGTGCAGTCAGACAGCGGAAAGATCCAGCACGAACAATGGGTGGCCATCGGTAAAAAGTATGGCATACCCACAACCATTGATATTGCTGCGGATGTGCCTCCTGTGGAGAACCTCTGGAAATTCAACGACATGGGGTTTGACTATGTAGCCATCTCCGGTGGAAAAGCCCTGCGTGGCCCCCAAAGTGCAGGTATATTGATGGGTAAGAAGGATATCATTGCAGCAGCAAGGCTATCTATGCCGCCCAGAGGGGAAACCATTGGCAGGGGTATGAAAGTGAATAAGGAAGAAATACTCGGCATGATGGTGGCACTTGAAGAGTTTGTTGCCATTGATCACGCTGCCGAGTATAAGGTTTTTCAGCAACGCATCGACAGAATTAAGGCTGCTGTAGAAACTGTTCCGGGAATAACCACCAAAGTGAGTCATCCTGTATTGGGTAATGTAACACCCACACTCAATATCACGTGGGACAAAACCGCTATTAAAAAAGATGGTAACGAAATGCGCGCTCAGCTGCGTCAGGGTACACCATCCATTGAAGTGGTGGGTGGGAAGGATAACCTGAGTGTGACCGCCTGGTCTCTACAGGAAGGTGAAGATAAAATAGTAGCTGCTAAGCTGAAGGAGCTATTGGTGTGGGCATCGGCATAAATAAACCATCATGAGGTATAAATTTATCATTTCTGTTTGCCTTTGTGCACTGTCTTTGAATGGCATCTCCCAGCAAAAAAACAGTGAAGAACTGCAATACCTTACTGCTGCATGGAAGGGAGAACGTTTTGCGGATGGCAGACCCCGGGTATCTGATCAGCTTATTGAAAGAGCTAAAAAAATCGGCATAGAAGAAGCCTGGCAAATCCTGAATAATGAAGGATATAAAAATCAGTTTGAAGGAAACTGGAAGATGGTACATGATAATGTTCCGGTTGTAGGCAGGGCAGTAACGGCTCGGTTCATTCCTTCAAGGCCTGATCTTGAACAACAAATCAAGGCCCGTGGTAAGGAAGAGGGCAGGAAAGGCAATACGAATGCATGGCCCATAGAAATACTGCAACGTGGCGATGTTTATGTAGCTGAGGCATTTGGTAAGATTGCCCAGGGTACGCTGATTGGAGACAATCTGGGTACTTCTATTTTCAACAAAACAGGAACAGGCGTTATTTTTGATGGTGCTGCGCGGGATCTATCCGGACTGGCAAAGATCCCTGGCTTCAATGCTTTTGTCCGTGACTTTCATCCTTCTTTCCTGGAAGAAGTGGTTTTGGGTGGATTAAATGTTCCAGTCAGAATTGGTTCCGCCGTGGTGATGCCCGGTGACCTCGTGATTTCTGAAAGGGAAGGTGTATTGTTCATTCCTGCGCATATGGCTGAGATGGTGGTGGCGATGGCTGAGTTCATTGCGTTGAGAGACAGGTTTTCAAAGGACATGTTGAAGTCAGGCCGGTTCAATGCCGGACAAATTGACAATGAATGGACTGCCGAAATCAAGTCTGTTTTTCTCGAATGGATAAGGAAACACCCGGAAGAACAGCAGATTTCGGCTGGTGAATTGGAACAGTTGTTAAAGAAGAGAACCTGGTAGTATCAGTCTGCCGGACTGAACATAAATTGATTTTCTCCTTTTGCTTTGGGTTTAAGGCTGCTTAATATGATGCGGGTAATTTTTTTGCCTCCCCATTTTTTGTTGAAACTTTCATATTCCATACCCTCAAAAGAAGGCTCTTCCAAACTTATTTTCCAGGCTTTGCTGTCATAATTCAGCATCAGTTTCCGGTCATCCTTACCTTTCAGCAGCAGTTTGCCCGCTCCGGCAATGGTCACTTCGCAAACAGTCATGAAGACCTGTTCGAAGGATACTGGTGCCGCATTCAGTTCAAAAATATCTTTGATTTCAACCCGCTCTTTTTCCCTGTTGAGTTTTACAGTCCGCTTCAGTGCAGTGATACCTGTTGAGTCGGGATATGCACCTTCAATATCCATGGATAGGGATGACTCTTTTTCGTCGATGGTTTCCCTGACATCTTTTGCTTCAAAATCTCTTCCCGCTTCCTGTCCTTTGCCATTTATGATGGGAAGATTGTGGTATTCAGAGCGCGTGAACCAGAGTTCATATCGACGGTTAGAGAATGTTCTTGCTGTATAATTTCCTCTGCCGGCATCGATGATCATCGGTTCACCTTTTTGGTAAATGATGAAATCACCCACATCATTGTGGTTATGGCTTTCCGCATTGTGCCCGCCATGCGTAGCCAGGAATAAACCTGATGGCGTTCTTGCTGTCAGAATCTGTACATCACTTATCCAGGCAGCTTCTGGGTCACTGAATTTTGCAGCAGTGGTATCCATCTTCTGGAGCGTAAGTATATTTTCCAGGTATCTCATCCTCATGCCTGTTGCCCCACCTCCTTTTGCAGGATATTCCTTTTGTGCCCATTTTCCGAATTCAACCATTGAGGGATCATTCACTGCCTTTCCAAACCGGTAAAGCAGCAATCCGCTTGGTGTTAGCGTAGGGTCTGCATCAGCAAAATTTACGAAGTAGTTTCCATCGATATGCGTTTTGGTGATGTAACCTGCCATTTTCCGGATCAGTTCATTGTCAAATATGTTGATTTTACCTCCTGAAGCATTGGAAAGCAAGTCAAGGCAGTCGAACACACTCGCTCCGGCTGCAAACCAGTAACTCGGACCCTCATCACATCCGCCATCATCCCCCAAACTGTTGAGGTAAGCATCGAGACCAACCATGGATTTATACACCATGAGCTCTCTCCTAATCTTATTTTTTTCGAGCAGGAGTGAACTGAGGATCCAATTCGACATGATCCAGGGGTTCCAGTT
>CANHUF010000199.1 GCA_947463715.1 Sphingobacteriales bacterium | reverse complement strand
TAACCATTTTCAGGTTGCTTTTGCCATCAATGGTAATTTCAACACGTGCACAGGTAACTGAATTTTCAGTATTCACTGCACTAACCAGCAATACTAAAACACCTGAGCATAAGGATCCCCATAACAGCCAAGTAAGTATTTTCAATATGTTTTCTTTTTTCAACATGCTTTGCTGATCAGGATTTTTCTAATAGGTTCAACCAATGTATCAATGTTACCCGCACCTGCTGTAATAATCAATTCAGGAGTTTTATCAGAAATCCATTCAGGGATTTCTTCAAGACTACATAAACTCACTTTTGATTTCATTTGACCTGCAATCAGGCTGCTGTCAACGCCAGGTATGGGTAATTCTCTTGCAGGATAAACCGGCAACAAAATAACTTCATCAGCCAGATCAAGGCTTTCTGCAAATTCTGCAGCAAGGTCACGGGTACGGGAAAAAAGATGAGGCTGAAAAATCAGTGTACATTTCTTTGATGGGAACATTTTCCTCACACCTTTCAACAAAGCGTTTAATTCCGCAGGATGATGGGCATAATCATCAATGTAGACACAATTTTCAGACTTGTGTATGTACTCAAATCTGCGTTTGACGCCTTTGAAAGAAGCAACAGCACTTCTTATGCGGTCATCATCAATACCCAGAAACTTAGCAACAGCAATAGCTACAAGCGAATTTTCCACATTGTGCATACCCCCCATGTGGAGACAAAGCTTATCAAGAATCCAACCCGGACCAGCTACACTGTATTCAAAAGCGCCTTTATTTACAATACAGCTGTCAACATGAATGGAAGCATCACTGTCTTCAGCACCAAAACTAAACTGCATCTGAGCCTTAAATTCTCCCGCCCTGGCAATCCCTTTTTTATAGAGCAGCAATCCACCGGGCTTCAACTTGTTGCTGAACGATACAAATGCATCTTCCATTTCACTAGCTGTTCCATAGATATCCAGGTGATCAGGATCCATTGATGAAATGGAAATAACATCAGGAGATAACTTCAGAAAACTACGGTCATATTCATCTGCTTCTATCACACAGACATTGTTGGCATTACTCCAGAAATTGGTATTGTAATTACTCGAAATACCTCCTAAAAAGGCATTACAACCAAAGCCCGAATCTCTCAATACATGACCGACCATTGCTGTAGTGGTGGTCTTTCCGTGGGTTCCGGCGATACAGATATTAAAGCTGTTCTCTGAAATAAGCTGAAGCACATCACTTCTCTTCAGCAATGGCATATCAAGCGACTTGCAATAGTTGAAAATCCTGTTATCAACAGGAATGGCAGGCGTATACACTACCACATCAATATCAGACGGAAACAAGTCTGCATTATCCTCAAAGTGAATGGAAACACCTTCGAGCACTAAAGCATCTGTCAGTGGCGTCTGCGTTTTGTCATATCCTGAAACACTGATACCGATACTGTTGAAATACCTTACCACAGCACTCATGCCAATACCTCCTATTCCCAGGAAATATGCTTTCTTAATATCGTGTATGTTTAACCTTTCAGGCATTAGTCTTTCTTGTATTTTGTAAAATCTGCATGGCAATTGCATGATCCGCATCAGGAGTAAACAACCCAGCTGCAGCTTTCGAAAAGTCCTGCAGCAACTGAGGATTACTACCCAACTCAAGTATTTTTTCCATCAGCAGTTTCCCCGCATCCTTGTCTTCCACAAGCCAGGCTGCACCTGCATCAACAAGCACCATTGCATTCACACGCTGGTGATCTTCTGCCGCATGTGGCAATGGAACAAGTATTGATGGTTTTCCTGATGCACAAATTTCTGCAAGTGCTATCGCACCGGACCTTGAAACAACCAGGTCAGCCGCCGCATAGGCGTAATTCATTTTTGCAATAAACTCTGTTATGCAAACATCCTTTCGCTTCCTGACTGATTCGTCTACGCTATTCAGATTCCCTTTACCTGTCTGCCAGATCAGTTGAACACCTGCATCAGCAAATCTTTCAATAGACTGGGAAATTGCCGCATTGATACTTTGGGCACCAAGACTTCCCCCAATGACCAAGACAGTTGGCTTATGCAGTCTTAATCCAAAAAACTCCATGGCCTCTTCACGTGTAACAGTTGAATTCACTATCTCTGATCTTACCGGATTACCCGTTTTAACTATTGCTGATCCAGGAAAGAAGACATCCATCCCATCAGTTGCAACCATCACTGCCCTGGCTTTCCTGGCGAGTAACATATTTGATTTCCCGGCAAAAGAATTTGCCTCATGCAAAAATGTTGGTATCCCTTTTTGCTGGGCATATTTTAAGACTGGAAAACTAGAATAACCTCCTACGCCAAATACAGCATCTGGATTAAATGACCTGAATATTTTCCTTACCTGCAAAAAACTTTTTATCAGCTTGAAGGGAAGGCTCCAGTTTTTGATCATGGCAGACCGGTTAAAACCTGCAATATCAATCCCTTTAATGTTGTATCCAGACAGTGGCACCTTTTCCATTTCCATTTTACCATTGGCACCAACAAAAAGAATTTCAATGGCAGGATTGATTTTCTTCAAAGCATTGGCAACAGCAATAGCTGGGAAAATATGTCCCCCTGTTCCACCTCCTGCTATGATGATTTTTATTTGGTTCATGATGATACCTCCTGGTGTTTTATATCAACAACTGCATTGGCCTCTTCTTTTTCTACATGCTTTGCCACACTAAGAATTATCCCTATGGAAACACAGGTAAAAATAAACGAGCTGCCACCCATACTTACCAGCGGTAGTGTAACTCCTGTAACAGGCAGGAGGTTAACATTCACAGCCATATTAGCCATGGCTTGTATAACCAGGGTAAAGCTTAATCCGAGTGACAGAAATGCGCCAAAAGCATAAGGGCATTTTTTCATGATGCGGATGCACCTGAATAAGAACAACAGATAAACAGCCATGATAACTACTCCTCCAAATAAACCATACTCCTCAATAATGATAGCATATATAAAATCTGAATAAGGATGCGGTAAGAAATTCCGGGCCTGGCTGTTACCCGGACCAAGTCCGACCCAACTGCCTTTGGCAATAGCAATTTTAGCCTGCTGAACCTGATACGATACATCCTGCTTATCTGCATACATAAAATCCTGTGTCCTGCTCACCCATGTCTCCAATCTTGCAATCCTCATCACTTCAGGCAACTGCTCCTTTTTATGCGCTACAGGATCAAAATAAATTTTGGCAAGACTTACAAGCATCGCAACAGGGATAGCTGCAATCAATACAACCAGACCTATGTGTTTTAAATTAATTCTGCCAATAAACATCAGTATAAGACTGGTAGCGCCTGTGAGAAGCGCCGTAGACAAATTAGCAGGAGCGATAAGTACACAAATAATCGCAACAGGAATGATTACTGGTAAGAACCCTTTTTTAAAATCTTTAATATCATCCTGCCTCTTACTGAGCTGCCTGCTTATGTACATGAATAGTGCAAGCTTTGCCAGATCTGATGTTTGGATTGTCAGGTTAATGATCGGTAGTTTTATCCACCTGTTTGCATCGTTCAGACTTGTACCAAAAAACAACGTGTAAATCAGCAATGGAATGGAAATGATATAAAGTAGCTGTGAAAACTTAGAATAGAACTTATAGTTAACAAGATGCAAAGCATATATTATTCCCGCACCTGAAAAAATGAACAGAATCTGTTTCAACAAATAGGATTCTGTACTCCGTGAAAGCTTGTACGCAAGTGTTCCTGTGCTGCTGTAAACGGCGAGTAAACTCATCATCGTTAGCAATACAACAATAGCCCAGATTACTTTGTCGCCATAAGTGCGACGGGTAAGCTGAGCGAATGAAAATGCCTTTATATCGTTGGTTTTATACTCCATCTTAAATTATAATGCCATCACTGCATTTTTAAATTGCATACCCCTGTCTTCATAATTTTTAAAGAGATCAAAACTGGCACAAGCCGGGCTCAGTAAAACCACATCACCCTTCTCAGAGAGTTTATATGCAGCATTTACCGCATCCACTGCACCTGATGCATCCACTATTGCAGGAACAACTTCTCCGAATGCCTCATGAATCTTATTATTATCTGTACCAAGACAGATAATAGCCTTGACCTTTTCAGCAACCATATCTCTGATAAGGGAATAATCGTTACCCTTGTCAACTCCGCCAAGTATAAGTACAACAGGCTTTTCCATACTTTCCAATGCAAACCAGGTGCTGTTTACATTCGTAGCCTTTGAATCATTGATGTAGTCAACTCCACGTATTGTGGCAACTTTTTCCATACGATGCTCCAGACTTTCAAAGGAAGCAACCGCATCCCTTATCCTGTCTTTGCGAATTCCAACTACAGATGATGCAACTGCAGCAGCCATGGTATTGTACTGGTTATGTTTCCCCTTTAGGGCAAAGTCTAAAATATTCATAGCGAAATCTTCTCCTTGATTGACCTGCATAGAACCGTTTTTAATAAATGCACCGTTGGGAACTTCTTGTTGCATACTGATGGGTAATGGTTGGGAATGAATTGGAAATTGTTTCAGATATTTCATAGTAACGGGATCATCTGCATTGTAAATGAAAAAATCCTTGCCCGTCTGATTTCTAGTGATATTGAATTTGGAAGCGATATAATTTTCAAAACGATAATCATAGCGATCCAGGTGATCTTCTGTTATGTTTGTGAGTACTGCGATATCAGGCCTGAAAGTCTTAATGTCATCGAGCTGAAAACTACTTATCTCCGCTACGTAAAGGGGTTTGGGACTGAGTGCGATCTGTCTTGTAATGGCGTAACCAATGTTACCGACCAATGCGCAATCAATACCCCCGGTCAGGCATATGTGGTAAATCAATGATGTCGTTGTTGTTTTGCCATTACTTCCAGTAATTCCAATAATCATACTGTCACCTTTGTAACGGTACGCAAGTTCCATTTCACTGATTAAAGGTATTCCTGCCGCAATAATTTGCTTCACTACAGCGTTATTATGTGGTATACCCGGACTCTTCATCACCTCGTCTGCATTCATAATTTTATCAAGCGAATGAGAACCGGATTCAAATGGTATCTGATTATTGATTAGCTCGTCTTCATAAACGGATTTGACCTTACCACCGTCAGAAACGAATACTTCATAGCCCTGCTGCTTGCACAGCAATGCTGCGCCTACTCCGCTTTCTCCTCCACCTAATATGACAATTCGTTTCTTCACTGAATTATTTTATTACTTATACTATCTGATTTTC
>CANHUF010000198.1 GCA_947463715.1 Sphingobacteriales bacterium | reverse complement strand
TGTTCAGGCTGTAAAGATTCCTGTTCAGGCAGTTGGTGGATTATCTCTGGAGCAGGCTATAGCCTGTCCTGCTTACGGTGCTCCTTTGGTTGTCCTGGGCGCGCCGCTGACCATCGACGCTGACGCTTTCCGAACTGCAGATGGTAACCTGGAAGCCTCTCTTCGGCTGATTTGTGAAAAAATACATGCTTACGGTGATATCTGATTTGTTTTCTAACCCATAATCATAAATTATGTCCACTTCTGCAGCTGTTGTGAATTTTGCTCCTGAAAAGTATTCCGTAGAATTGAGGGAAATCGAAACACCCTTATTTGGGGAGGATGATGTGCTGCTTCAGGTTGAAAATGTAGGCGTATGCGGGAGCGATCTGCATCAGTGGACAGCCGATCACAGCTGGCCGGTCAATTACCCGGTGGTTTTGGGTCATGAATTTGGCGGACATATCTCTGCAATTGGAAGCAAAGTGAAGGGCTGGAATGAAGGTGACAGGGTTGTAAGCGAGACCGCAGCCATCATCAATGCGTCTAATCCGATGAGCAGACAGGGCTTGTACAACCTTGACCCAACACGCAAGGGCTTCGGTTATGGTGTGAATGGTGCCATGACAAAATTTGTTTCAGTTCCGGCCCGTTGCCTGCACAAGGTTCCGGATCATGTGCCTTTTGCAGAGGCATGTCTTACCGAACCCTGCTGTGTGGCCTATAATGCCGTTGTCATGAATTCAAGGATCAAACCAGGCGACAGGGTAATTGTAATTGGTCCTGGTACCATTGGAATCTTATGTGCCGCCATGGCCAGACTTTGCGGTGCTGAAGTGGCTATTGTTGGACTTGAAAATGACCGGAAACGCCTGGAATTATCACGTACCTATGGTTGTACACCTATTGTGGGTGACGCATTGGAATGGGCAATGGAGCGCGATGGACTCGGTGCAGATTGTATTATTGATGCTGCGGGTAGCAGCGCAACCTTAAAACCTGCCTTGCAATGGGTGAGGCCTAATGGTCATATTACAAAAGTGGGATGGGGACCGCAACCTCTTAATTTTTCACTCGATCCATTGGTTCAAAAAAATGTTACACTGCAGGGAAGCTTCAGCCATAACTGGCCCATCTGGGAAAAGGTAATAGGACTGATGGCAACGGGTGCGTTGGATGTAAAGCCAATTATTGGGGGTGTCTGGGCTTTGGAAGATTGGCACACTGCATTTGAAAAAATGCACCATGGCGAAGTGGTCAAAAGTGTTTTAAAACCCTGATCGTATGCGGCTCAATAATAAAGTAATAATTGTTACTGGTAGTACCACCGGTATTGGAAAAGGAATTGCGCGGAGGTGTGTGGCTGAAGGCGCCCGTGTACTGATTCACGGTTTAGAATCAGTATGGGCAGATGCACTGTTGCTTGAACTGGGCGAAGAATCAGCATCAGTATGCATTTGCGACCTTGCTGAAGAAGCTTCCCCACGGCTGTTGATAAGTACCGCCTTATCCAGGTTTGGCAGAATTGATGGCATAGTTAACAATGCAGCAAAAGTGGCCTCTTCAGATATTCATTCAACTGACCTTGCCTATCTGCAGGGTATGTTAAACATCAATACTACAGCTCCCCTCATGCTGATCCGTGAGGCATTGCCTGAACTGGCAAAGAACAAAGGTGCAGTCCTCAATATTGGCTCTGTTAACGCATACAGCGGAGAACCCAATCTGCTTGCTTACAGCATGTCGAAGGGTGCCCTGATGACCATGACAAGGAACCTGGGAGACGCTTTATTTCGAACATATGGAATCCGCGTAAATCAGGTTAATCCGGGTTGGGTACTCACTGAAAATGAAGCAGATAGGAAAAGAAAGCACGGACTTGCTGAAGACTGGTACAGGGACTTGCCGGATGTATATGCACCTGCAGGCCGTTTATTAACTCCAGATGAAATTGCTGCAGCTGTAATCTATTGGTTATCAGATGAAAGCGGTCCGGTAAGCGGACAAGTTGTAGACCTGGAGCAGTACCCGGTTATCGGAAGAAATCCACCCAAAGACACTTCAACTATCCCTAAAAAATAATTTCATGCCTAGGTTAGCAGTATTCCCCAAAGCCTTTATGCATGCCCTGTGTAAAGACGGAACGATGAAAGTGGCAGAATGGATTGATCTTGCCTGTTCACTGGATGTAGAGGGACTGGAATGGTATGCCGGTTTCCTCGAAATGTCGGATACAAAAAACTGGTCTTTATTCAGACAAATGGTGGAGGACAAAGGGAAAACCATCCCCATGATGTGCTGTTCTCCGGATTTTACCCATCCGGATAAGTCCTTCAGAGAGGCTGAAGTAGCCAAACAAAAAAACTGGATTGATATGACCTATACCCTGGGTGGAAAATATTGTAGGGTGTTATCAGGTCAGCGCAGGCCGGAACTGACAATTAAAGAGGGAATTGAACTGGCCGCTTCCTGCATTGAGACTTGTCTTCCTTATGCCAGTGATAGGGGAATTACCCTGATCATAGAAAATCATTATAAGGATGATTTCTGGACATACCCGGAATTTGCCCAGCAAATGGACGTCTTCTGCCAGCTGGTGGAAGCTGTCCAACATCCCAATTTTGGGGTGAATTATGACCCCAGTAATGCTTTCCTTGCAGGTGATGATCCGCTGGATCTTCTCAAAAGGGTTTCAAAAAGAGTGGTGACCATGCATGCCAGCGACCGTTACCTGAAATATGGTACCCTGGAAGATTTAAGAAAAGAGGAAGGCGGGGCTGCCGGTTATGCCAAACGCCTGAGCCATGGTGAAATTGGGAAGGGATTAAATGATTATGATGCCATATTCACTGAATTGAAATCAGTGGGATTTGATGGGTGGATAAGCATTGAAGATGGTGTTGATGGAATGGACCAGCTCGAGCGAAGTGTTGCCTTTGTCAACAAAAAAATCCGGCAGTACTGGCCATAAAAAAGCCCGCTTGGTAATCTGCGGGCTTTTTCGTATATTCTTTTATCCTGATTAGAATTTCAATGTCCTGGGCAGGTATTTTTCAATCAACTCTGTATAATAGGATTTCAAAACCTTCCAATCTGGAGGAGTAGGACATTTTGAATACAAATCGTATGGGTTGAAAAGTTTCACCCATTTTAACATACTCCTGTCGTGATCGTCGAGCAAGTGGTCATAAGCTCCCTCACGGTGCCAGGCATAAAATGAATGGTACCTCAGCATATATAATGCCTCTTCAGGTAAATGATCTTTCATCATCTGGTAAATGTATTCATCATGTCCCCAACTCATGTGCACATTTCTTAACCCGCAGTTTGGTGAGTAAACACCATATTTTGTGTTGTAGCGGGAGTCATTGTAGTCAGGGTTATCCTTGAAGAACTCTGAATAAATAATTTTGTCAGAATATGCACATCCCACTGGGAAAGTATCGCCAACCACTGCCCATTGTGGCTCACCAAAAAGGCATAAAACCTTACCCATGTCATGCATCAATCCAACCAGTACCATCCAGTCAGGATGACCATCCCTTCTGATAGCTTCTGAGGTCTGAAGCAGGTGCTGGAACTGGTCTAGGTCAGTATCAGGGTCAGAATCATCAACCAACTCATTCAGGAAATCAAAGGCATCCCAAATGGGCATTTCCTTTTTGTCGAAGGACAAATACTGCCTTCTTTTTTCCATTACAAAATCATAGGTCTGATAGGTATGATTCAGCCTGTAAAACTCCCTGACAGTATCTCTGGCAGGCTCTTCATAGTTCCTGTATGCTTCTGTTGATTTTGCCTGTGCAATTTTTTCGGGATCGGGGTACCGCTCCAGCAAATCATCTTCCCACTCATCCAGACTGCCGAGGGGATTGATTTCTTTGGATGTGAATTGATTGTTCTGCATGATGACTGATTGATTTATTATAAAATTATGAACTTTTTGCTGAATGACAGGTCGTTTTACAATTACAAGATTTAAAATTTTTATGACAATTGTTTAAAATCGCTTAACTTAAACTACCATTAACCCCGATAACGATTGCCATGAGATTGCATTTTGCCGACTACCTCATCATTTTCATTTATTTTGTATTTGTTATTGCTGTTGGTTTCATCATCAAAAGGAGGATTAAATCAAGCAACGATTTTTTGAACAGCAACAGGAGTATTCCGCTTTGGATAACTAGCCTCGCATTTATTTCAGCCAATCTGGGTGCACAGGAAGTTCTGGGTATGGTGGCATCCGGTGCTAAATATGGCATCATGACCGTCCATTTTTACTGGGTTGGGGCCATTTTTGCGATGATCTTTCTTGGCGTTTTCATGATGCCATTTTATTATGGAAGCAAAGCAAGAAGTGTACCGGAATACCTGAAGCTCAGGTTTGATGAAAAGACACGTGGTTTAAATGCCATCACCTTTGCTGTCATGACTGTTTTTTCCTCAGGAATTTCACTCTTTGCATTGGCCAAATTACTTGAAATCATTCTTCAGTGGGATTTTGACCTCTGTATCTGGGCAGCTGCCGGTATTGTGATGGTGTATACGTTTCTTGGCGGACTTACAAGCGCGGTATACAATGAGGTACTGCAGTTTTTTTTGATTGTGCTTGGATTGTCTCCACTTGTAATAGTGGCATTACAGGACGCCGGAGGATGGGATGCCATCAAGGCTGGTCTTGAGCCTCAATATACACATGCATGGAAATACATGGGTACTGCCGAACAAAATAGTATGGGGATTAATTTCATTTCACTCATATTCGGACTGGGTTTTGTCATGTCATTTGGCTATTGGTGTACAGACTTTCTGGTTGTTCAACGGGCCATGATTGCCAAAAACATGAGTGCTGCCCAACGGACTCCTGTCATCGCCGCCATACCCAAACTCCTGATGCCACTTATCGTTGTTCTTCCTGGTGTGATTGCCATTGCACTGACTAAAACAGCGCAGGGTGACGACGCATACCGGATTCCGATGGCTGCATCGGGTGGCTATGATTACACCATGACATTGCCATCCCTAATTTCACACTACTACCCAAGTGGATTGCTGGGTGTTGGAATTACGGCATTAATTGCCTCATTTATGAGTGGTATGGCAGGTAATGTTACGGCATTCAATTCTGTTTTTACCTATGATATTTATCAGGCTTATTTCTTCAAAAACAAATCAGATAAACATTATTTGCAGGTAGGTAAATGGGTTACACTCTTCGGAATTCTTTTTTCCATCGCAACAGCTTACATCGCAGCAAGTTTCAATAACATCAATGATTTTCTTCAACTCGTTTTCAGC
>CANHUF010000197.1 GCA_947463715.1 Sphingobacteriales bacterium | reverse complement strand
GAGCAAGTGTGATAAGACTGCACAACAGTGCAGGAATAATGGCAAGCAATTTTTTCATGTGGCAAATATTTTTACCATATGAATATAATGAAAAGTCACGAATCACAGATTTATTCCACCACCCCGCCTAGACCGCTTCACTTCGTTCCCCGGCCTAGGCTCCCCTCCTGTCCAGGAGGGGAGTCATTGAATTTTGTTGTTTCCAAACACCGTTAATCTACTCTTTGACAGTCGTGGTTATTTTCGGTGCATTACCTTCCCATTCACTCCTGTTGAGTTTTCTCACCACCGGAGCCACTTCATCACCATTGCTGCCATTATACAGGCGGCCATTTTTCATCACATATTTGATGGTGTTGGTATTGCGGATATTTTCAAGTGGATTTTTATCGAGGATGATCAGGTCAGCCAGCTTCCCAGACTCTACAGATCCCAGGTCTTTGTCCAGCCCGAGTGCTTCTGCACCCTGGATAGTGGCAACCTTAAGGGCATCAATATTGCGCATACCGCCACTCTGCATGGCCCAAAGTTCCCAATGGAAACCCAGCCCCTGCAACTGTCCGTGAGATCCGACACCTGCCAGTCCGCCATATTCCACTATAGATTTCATGCTCTGTGAGTGTTTCTGGAACACATGTTCTTCCGGCATGAACCAGGTAGCGCGGCGTCTTGATTTAGCAGCCAACTCTTCATAAGGTGTAAAGAACTGCAGCTTCTTATCGTGGTAAGGATTATCAGTCTCGTAGAAATAATTCTCAGCCCATGGTCCACCATAAGATACCAGCAATGTGGGTGTAACAGCCATCTTTGCATCTGCGGCAACCTTAGTCACATCCTTGTACAGCGGGAAAATGGGAATGGAATGTTCATGTCCGGGATATCCATCGAGCAGGTTGGTCATGTTAAGCTTGAAATCCAGTCCGCCTTCAGTAGTCGGCATAAGCTTCTGGTTTTTGGCAGCATTGATGATCCATTGACGGGTCTGTCTGTTACCAGTGAGGTACATTTTGATGTACTGCGTGTTGTAATATTTGCTGTACTGCTTCAAAATGCTTTCTGCCTGCGCTGAATCCTTTACATTATATGACCAGTATCCCACACCAGGGCCAGTTGAATACACCCTCGGACCAACCATCTTTCCTGCTTCAACCATGTCTGCATAGGTGAGCACATCTGTGGTTGCAGTTTGTGGATCACGTGTAGTGGTTACACCGTAAGCCACATTGGCGGCATAGATCCATACCTGATTCTTATGAATACCCCAGCTTGGCCACATGTGGGAATGCACATCCACAAATCCCGGCACGATGGTCTTGCCAGTCACATCTATCACTTTAGCACCTTTAGGAGCAGCAATTGATTTACCTACTGATTTGATTCTGTTGTTCACTACCAACACATCACCTTTGGCAAGCACTTCATCCCCATTCATGGTGATGATACGTGCGCCTTTGAGCAGGATGGTAGCCTGGGGAATATCTTTGGCATAATACACTTTCACCCAGGTCTCTTCTGGTGTGTATTTCGGATCTTCCTTTTTGGCCATGGATTTTTTGGTGCTGTCTGCAGGTGATTTTTGGGTGGAATCAGATACCTTCAATTCAGCCAGCTTTTTGGCAGTCTTCAAACTGTCTTCCAATGCTTCCGCCCTCAGGAGATCATAACGGAAATGAGCGGCACCAAGACTGTAGTGAATGAACTGTCCGTTAGCCGACCAGTATGGAAACTCTCCACCGATTTCAGTCAGCTGCCTGCTTGGGAAGGCTGCGCTTCCTGCATCAGCCACAGATATGGAAATTGTTTTTCCTGTTTGCGGCAGTATTACGGCGTAAATATTATTATTGACTTTGGCAATGGCTTTTTCTCCTTTGGGAGACAACCAGATTTCACTGGCAGGAGAGGGAGGATTATTCTCACGCGCATCATCAGACCCCAGTGTTTCAGGTAGCATACAGGCATCTACCTCAGGTTTGCCTTTGTGCATGGGTACTGAACCATAGGTAGTGATACCACTGATTTTAGCATGCACCTTGGTATCTGTACCATCCCATTGAATGGAGATCAGGCTTCCTCCGGCATTCATGTAGATGCGGTCGTCATTGATTGCGAAATGAGGATTATAGCGACCATTGGCATGGTCTATGACATGCTCTTGTCCTCCGGCTGCATCCATCCAGCAAAGGAGGTCCTCAGCATCATCATATCCGGGATCAAAAGCATCCCTGAATTTCTGGTTCGGGGCATGCACATATACGATACGATCACCTTTGAGGGTATAGCGAGGCGACTGATACAATCCAGGTTCTTTCGTGAGTGTTTTGAGGTTACTGCCATCAACAGCGATGCTATGAATGTGGCCGCCAGCAGGACTCCACGAGCTAAAAATGAGGTTCTTGCCATCTGGACTCCAGGAAGGATGTGCTTCTGTAAAATCGTTTGTTGAAAGTCTTTTGGGCGTACCTCCTGGATAATCCATTACATATAGCCTGTTTAGCACTGTGAATGCAAGTTTGCTGCCATCCGGAGAAGGAACTGCATCCCTGATCTGCGAAGCCAGCACTGCTGCAGTATCTTTAATGGGGTATTTGAACAGTACTTCCGGACCAAGCTCCAATTTACCATCCACTTCGTAAGGTATCTCTGTATAGCTTCCGTCGCTGATGGCAATTTTATTGATTTTGCCACCAAAAGAGGCAAGCAGGTGTTTGCTGTCTGGCGTGAACGCCATAGCAGGTAATACCCCTGAAACAGCAATAGATTCCTGATCATCACGCTGAACCGGATAAGCCAGCCAGCGTTCATCACCTGATTTAAGGTCACGAATCACCAGTCCGGTTTTATCTTCAAATCGGGTGCCGTATACCAGCCACTTGCCATCTTCACTCAAAACAGGTGTAAATGCTGAACCATATCGGGAAGTCAGTTTGGTCATCCGGGCATTGGTTCGGTCATAAACACCAATTTCATACTGTGGAAGCTGGGCATTGTAATTCCAGGAACCGGTACGGAAAGAATAGTAGATATGTCGGCCATCCGGACTCACCGCAGGATCAATGGTTTTGAGGGTAGCAGGCTCATCGATCAGCTGCGTACCACCACCTCCGTTGACATGAATCATGTACAGTTTATTGACTCGTCTTCCCTTGGAGTAAATAATATATTTTCCATCAGGAGTCCAATCGGCTGAAGGGAAATTCTGATTGGTTTCCTTGGTCAGCTGAACCGTATCTTTCTTTTCAGCGTCGATGTACCAGAGATTTTCTGCACCGCTTTTATCGGATACAAAAAGAATTTTTTTGCCATCCGGACTATACCTCGGATGCTGATCAAATGCCAGTCCGCGTGTAACCTGTGTTGCCTTACCACCCGCAGCAGGTATGGTATAAAGATCACCCATCATATCGAAGATGATGGTTTTGCCATCGGGACTGATATCAACGGATGTCCAGGTACCTTCAGTGGTTTTGAGGTCGAACATCCTGCTAGCCTTCAAAGGCAAATTTTTATACTTTGTAAAGGCTGTGTCTTTTTGAGCCATGACCTGATTCATGCATGAGAAACAGACTGCGGCGATCAGACTGATCTTAATTGACTTCATAAGCTGTTATTTGGAAAAGCTAAAATACTGAATTTCGTTCGGCTTCTATTCATGAAAGAATCATGCACACAATTCGTCATTTTTTTTATTAACTTGTTTGTTCAACCCGAAACAAACACATTTAATCCTTGATTATGAACAAAAAGATTTTTCTGAATGAATCAGAAATGCCCAGGCAATGGTACAATATTGTTGCCGACATGCCCAACAAACCAATGCCGCCTTTGCATCCCGGCACCAAACAGCCTGTAGGTCCTGAAGACCTGGCTCCGCTCTTCCCCATGGAGCTGATTAAACAGGAAGTGTCTGCAGAAAGATACATTGATATCCCGGATCAGGTTCTTGACATCTATAAAATTTGGAGACCTTCTCCGATGTTCAGGGCAACTGGATTGGAAAAACTCCTGGATGCCCCGGTGAAAATTTACTATAAATATGAAGGAGTGAGTCCGAGTGGCTCTCACAAACCGAATACCGCTGTTCCACAGGCTTATTACAACAAGCAGGAAGGTGTGAAGAAAATCACCACAGAAACCGGAGCTGGTCAGTGGGGTACTGCACTGAGCTTTGCCTGTCAGCAGTTTGGCATTGAATGTGATGTTTACATGGTAAAGATCAGCTACGACCAGAAGCCTTACCGAAAGATTATGATGAACACCTTCGGTGCCAATGTATATGCATCCCCAAGCAACCGCACACAGGCCGGAAGAAACATCCTCGAAAAAGATCCCCATTCCACCGGAAGCTTGGGTATCGCTATTTCTGAAGCCATTGAAATGGCAGCCCAGGATCCCAATACCAAATATGCGCTGGGTTCTGTGCTTAACCATGTATTGATGCACCAGACCATCATTGGACAGGAAGCCGAAAAGCAACTTGAAATGGCAGGAGACTTCCCGGATATTGTTATCGCACCGCTTGGTGGTGGTTCCAACTTTGCGGGTATCGCATTCCCCTTCCTTCGTCACAACCTGGCTGAAGGGAAAAACGTTCGCGCCATCGCCGTAGAACCTGCCTCTTGTCCCAAACTCACTAAAGGCAAATTCATGTACGATTTCGGTGATACAGCAGGATATACTCCACTACTGCCCATGTATACACTCGGACATAATTTCAAACCAGCTGCTATCCATGCCGGTGGTTTGCGTTACCATGGTGCCAGCGTGCTTTGCAGTCAGCTGCTGAAAGACGGACTGATCGAAGCCAATGCACTGCAACAGCTGGAATGCTTTGAAGCCGGCGTAACCTTTGCCAAGGCAGAAGGCATCATCCCTGCACCAGAAGCCACCCACGCGATTGCACAGGTAATCCGTGAAGCCAACCAGGCCAAACTGGAAGGCAAACAGAAAACCATATTATTCAATATGTGTGGCCATGGATTCGTGGATATGCAAGCCTATTCAGATTATTTTGAAGGTAAACTGAGCAATCATGAGTTCACCGAAGAAGAACTGTTTGGCAGCTTACCAGAAATCGATGCACTTCAACCCAACGCTTAATCCATTTCATGAGAATACTTACACTTGTGCTGCTGTGTTGCTTTCTGGGTGCCAAAGCCCAGAAAGCAGCCAGCTTTCAATCCGCTGACCTGAAAATAGACTGGCAACTGGTAACCAATAATTACCAGGGAAAAGAGCAATACCTCTTCACCATCAGGCTGACCAATAACGGGAAAAAAGCAATGCTTCCAGCAACTGGCTGGACCATCTACTACAACGCCAACCG
>CANHUF010000196.1 GCA_947463715.1 Sphingobacteriales bacterium | reverse complement strand
TGCTGAAGCAAAACCCATATCACCTCCGCACAACCTGAGGATTCTGTAAGGCAATCCGAGCGACTGGATAAGCTTTTCAACATGTACAACCATTTCTTCCAGTACTTCGTAGCTTTTATCAGCTGTGGTCATGTAAACAATTTCAACCTTATCAAACTGATGAACCCTGTTCAGACCACGCACATCTTTTCCAAAACTGCCAGCTTCTCTCCTGAAACAAGGTGTATAAGCCGTCATCTTCACTGGTAATTCAGCAGGAGCAATGATTTCGTCTCTGTAAATATTCGTCACCGGAACTTCAGCAGTTGGAATCAGGTATAGCTCATCCGCTGTAACATGGTACATCTGCCCTTCTTTGTCTGGCAGCTGACCGGTACCATAAGCTGAAGCAGCGTTAACCACAAAGGGAGGGATATATTCAGTATAACCGGCATTGATATTGTGATCCAGAAAATATTGTATCAGTGCACGCTGCAGCTTTGCCCCTTTGCCTTTGTAAAGTGCAAAACCACTTCCCGTGATTTTAACACCCGTCTGGAAATCAACCAGTCCGTATTTTGTAATCAGATCCCAGTGAGGGACTGCACCTGCATGCAGCTCAGGAATCTCACCATTTTGCCTGACAACTTCATTGTCCTCGGCTGACTTTCCGGCAGGCACCAAGGAATGCGGCAGATTGGGCAACCTCACCAGCATACCATCCAGTTTCGCTTCAACTGCAGTAAGTTCCTGGGCAAGCTGATCAATTGATTCTTTCATGGATGATACAGCTGATTTAAGCGCTTCCGCCTCTTCACGCTTACCCTGCCCCATAAGAGCCCCAATCTCCTTGGATGAAGCATTTCTTTTGGCCAGCAGCTCGTCAGACTGAAACTGCAGTTGTTTACGCTGGTCATCAGCAGCAATTATCTTTTCAACCAATTCGGTATCCTGAAAGTTTTTTTTCTGCAGACTGGCAACAACCAGTTCACGGTTGTTACGAATAAACGATAGCTGGAGCATCCCTAAAAATTTATGCAAAGATAAGCAATCGGTTCAGATGCTTTAAATTTGCAGCATGATGATAGCAGATGACCTACAAGCACGCTGGTGGAAGCTGGAAGAAAAAATGATCAATCGGTTCGGGAAAAAGCCTGATCTGGAATCAATCCTGTTTCTGATAGGGATTCAGGAAGTAAGGGGAGCCGGACACCAGTTTACAAAAGAACAAAAACAGGACCTCATGCACGTGGCCGTATGCACCGTTCTGACACCAAGCGGATATTATGAGCATGCGGGTTGGGATGAAGATGGGTGGCCACACTTCAACCAGAAAAAAGAATTATCCCCCATGAGTCTGTTTGAACAGGAAAACTTCATGAAAGACCATGTACTGTTCTACTTTGATCAAAATGAATTCTGATGAAAAGGAAACTCATTATACCAGCCATTTTATGTTATTTGATAACACTGTTTTCAGAAGCTCAGGCACAACCTGCTACCAAACTCAGGAAAAAAGATTTCCGCAGTGATATCCGCATGGTAACTGATTCAGGCATACTGGTGCTAAGACTGAATGACTCCACGCCAACACACCGGAACAATTTTCTCAGGCTGGTCAAAGAGCACTACTATGATGGCATCAGTTTTCACCGCATCATCAGTGGCTTCATGATTCAGGCGGGAGATGAAAAAACAAAAAAAGGCGCAGACAGTACAAAATTCCTGGCAGGTTATACCCTTCCAGCCGAAATCAGACCAGACCTGTTTCATAGAAAAGGGATGCTTGCTGCAGCCAGATTGGGAGACAACGTAAATCCAACCAAAGCCAGCAGTGGGGTTCAGTTCTACATTGTACAGGGAAAAATATTCAATGACAAAGCCCTCGATTCTGTTGAAACTTACCGGCTGAATGGTAGAAAAATCCCGGTTGAACATCGAAACGTGTATAAAACCAGTGGGGGATCACCGCACCTGGACCAGCAATACACCATCTTTGGAGAACTGATCAGCGGTTTCGATGTTTTAGACAAAATAGCCGGAGTAAAAACAACAGGCAGACAAGGTGGGGATAAACCCATTCAGGATATCAGGATAAAGAAAGTACGCCTGACCCGCAGGATTACCTGAAAAACATGAACCAATCATGTAACCGGACAAGAAAAATTATTCAACATAATGAGAAATTAAGCGTTAAAATTGCAAAAAATATATTCCCATGAATTTTCCAGATAACCTCAGGTATACCAAAGAACACGAATGGATTGCTCTTGATGGAAATACCGCTACAATTGGTATTACTGAGTTTGCACAAAGTGAACTCGGAGACATCATCTACATTGATGTGGAAACCATTGGCAAAACCCTTGACGCAGATACTGTTTTTGGAACAGTTGAGGCTGTTAAAACAGTAAGTGATCTTTTTCTGCCTGTTTCCGGAACCCTCACAGAAAAAAATACCCTCCTGGAAAGCCAGCCTGAGCTTGTAAACACTGACCCCTACGGTGATGGCTGGATGGTTAAGATGACAGTGAATGACCTGGCACAGGTTGAAAATCTGATGGATGCAGCCGCTTACAAGTCATTGATAGGCGCATAATTAATGTACAAATTACTGACAAATAAATGGACGGCAGTTACCTGGACTGTCGTCATTTTTTTATTACTGGGATTGAACAACGAACATGTTCCTGAAGTAAGCATGTTTAATTTCAAATTCCGGGATAAGATATATCACTGCATCGTTTTTGCAGTATATGCATTCCTTTGGTTCGGATTTGGGTACAGGAGCACGATGACAAGCTTGAAAAAACTTTTTCTGACAGTTTTTATCACCGGATTGATTTTTGGAATCGGTATGGAGTTTTTTCAGGAAGCTTTTACAAACAGGCAGTTTTCCTGGTGGGATGGCTTTGCGGATATGATTGGTCTTTTGCTGGGTTTAGGTATAGCAAAAAAAAGCCCCTATGGAAATAGGGGCCGTAACCAAAACTAACTGCTTATGAGAAAAAAATTGTTTCTGATGATTAGATGCGGGCTGATCTAGTTTTCCATTACCATTTCTGTTAATTATTTGCAAATGGCTCAACGTAATCACTGTTTCAAATCCTTACACAATATATAGACGAAAAAAGTACCCTGAAAATTGTTAAAGGGCCTATAAATCAATAAACTATTTTTTTACAGCATTATGGGCACTCTCAGAACTACTGGGTAAGCTTACTGGCATTTTCAGCAAATTGCAGGGCATCAATTAACTCACTGATACCGCCGTTAAGCACTTCCTGCAGATTGTATAATGTCATCCCGATGCGATGATCTGTAACACGACCCTGCGGGAAATTATAGGTTCTGATTTTGGCAGACCTGTCTCCTGTTGAAACAAGGCTCTTCCTGTGCCTCGAAATTTCATCTTCCTGCTTTCTCACCTGTTCCTCATACAATCGGGTACGTAACATCTGCATGGCTTTTTCCCTGTTGCCAAGCTGCGTGCGCTCTGTCTGACAGATTACAACGGTTCCTGTGGGCAGATGGGTAAGCATGACCTTTGTTTCAACCTTGTTTACATTCTGACCTCCTGCACCACCACTTCGGGATGTTTCCATTTTTACATCACTTTCCCGGATTTCCACGTCAACTTCTTCAGCCTCAGGCATAACCGCAACAGTAGCAGCACTTGTATGCACCCTTCCACTGGCTTCTGTTTCTGGAACACGCTGAACCCTGTGAACGCCACTCTCAAACTTCATTGTACCATACACCTCATCACCACTTACTTCAAGCTGCACTTCCTTATATCCGCCCATTGTGCCCTCGTTTTCAGACAGGAGGGCTGTTTTCCAACCTTTGGTTTCACAATACCTGATGTACATACGCAACAGGTCGCCTGCAAATAGGGAAGCCTCATCACCACCTGTACCCGCCCTGATTTCCAGGATGGCATTTTTATCATCCTGCGGATCTTTGGGTATCAGCATATTCCTGATTTGCTTTTCAAGAACTACCTGCTGCTCTTCCAGACCTTCTGCTTCAGCCTTTGCCAGTTCCCGCAATTCGTCATCATCACCCATCAAAGCCTCACGGTTGAATTCTATGTCAGACAACAGGGTTTTATAAGACTGGTAAACATTTACAATTTTTTCAAGACTTCTGTACTCCTTGGAAAGCTGACTGAATCTTTTATTGTCACCAACTACTTCAGGATTGGTTAACGCAACACCGATATCATCGAATTTTGCCTTGATGGCTTCCAGTTTATCAAGCATATTATAATCCCGGCATTGATCCGGCCTTTTTTGTTAATTTAGTGTGCAAAGTTACTTTATTTTAGAGCATGAATTACCGCAAATTAATGGCAGACAGGATCTTCGACGGATACACCATCTTCGACGCACACCATACCCTTATTCTGGACGAATCAGGAAAAGTTGTGGATCTCACAATGGATGCCGATGCAGGCAGTGATGCAGAAACTTACAAGGGGTTACTTTGTCCGGGCTTTATCAATGCCCATTGCCACCTGGAGTTGAGCCACCTCAAAGATGTGATTCCCGTGCATACAGGACTCATCCCTTTTCTGATGCAAGTTGTTGGCAAAAGGAACTTTCCTATGGAGTTCATTCTTGAAAGAATAGCCGAGGCAGAGCAGGAAATGTATGCCGGAGGGATAGTTGCAGTTGGAGATATCGGCAACACCGATAACACCCTGGCTACTAAAAAAAAGAGCAGCATTCGCTGGAATAATTTTGTTGAAATTCTGGGTATTGATGATTTGAAATCAGCCGAGTACATGGAGCAATATGGAAAGGTTTTACAGGCTTTCGATTCAGCTGCTCCTGAATTGCGTCCCGGGCATTTTAAATCAGCCCTCGTACCTCATGCCCCGTATACGATAAGTCCGGATACCTTTCGAAAAATTAACGACGCCACTGCAGGCAGGGTGATTTCAGTCCATAACCAGGAAACCCCTGCTGAAGATGAATTATACAGAACCGGCACGGGTGATTTTCTGCAATTTATCAGGTTGTTTGGCTTTCAGTCTTCGCCACTGCCGGTAACAGGACGCTCTGCATTGCGCTCCTGGCTTCCGTTCTTCAACCTGCAACAACGTTTACTCCTTGTTCACAATACATTTATACCGGATGAAGACATACATTTTGCCATAGATTATGCCAGACAAAATCTAAGTGGATTGCATTTCTGTCTCTGTGTCAATGCCAATTTATACATAGAAAACAGCCTGCCCCCTGTAAAAAAACTCATGGATGCGGGTGCGCATATTGTTTTGGGAACCGACAGCTACAGCAGTAATCACCAGCTCAGCATTGCTGCAGAAATCAAATCAATAC
>CANHUF010000195.1 GCA_947463715.1 Sphingobacteriales bacterium | reverse complement strand
TTTAAGTAATTTTAACTAAAAAGGTATTCCACATCTTCCCGGCTGAGACTTTTTACAAAACCATCATCATCAGCCACCAAATCACGTGCCAGGCTTCGTTTTTTATCCTGCAACTGCAGGATTTTATCTTCAATGGTATCCTTACAAATCATGCGGTATGCAAAAATACTTTTTGTTTGGCCAATACGATGTGTTCGGTCTATGGCCTGCTGTTCTACTGCCGGATTCCACCATGGGTCAACAATATATACATAATCAGCAGCAGTGAGGTTCAGACCCACACCACCAGCTTTCAATGAAATGAGAAACACCCTGACCTCATCATTTTTCTGAAAATTCTGAATGGCTCGTTCACGTTCAATTGCTGTAGTACTGCCATCGAAATATTCAAATTTCACACCAAGCTGTGTTAGCTTTTCCCTGATCAGTGCAAGCATTCCCAGAAACTGGGAAAAGATAAGGGCTTTATGGTCTCCAATATTCTCTGTGATCTCTCTTGAGAGTTCATCAAGCTTGACAGAAACATTGGGCAACTTCTCCGCTTCATTCATAATTGCCGGAGAGTCACAGATTTGCCTGAGTTTCATCAGACCCTGCAGAATGGTCAGCTGTGATTTATCAATACCGTGCTCCTTGATGACACCCAGAATCCTGTCGCGGTAATCATTCCTATAAGCATCGTAGATATTCCGTTGTTCATCTTCCATCTCACAAAACAGGATTGTTTCTGTTTTTGCCGGAAGATCTTTGGCAACCTGTTCTTTTGTTCTTCTCAGGATGAATGGGAACAATAGTTTTTTAAGATGATCCTTATGTTCCTTTTCACCAAACTTATCAATCGGTGTTGCAAATTCATTCCTGAAATTTTCTATGCTGCCCAGCATACCCGGATTGAGAAAATTCATCTGGGCATAGATATCAAAGGTATTGTTCTGAAGCGGCGTACCACTCATACACAACCTGTTTCTGGCGTTCAGCAAACAGGCCGCCCGCGTCACTTTGCTTTGTGGGTTCTTTATTGCCTGAGATTCATCGAGTACGATATAATCAAACTGTGTTTCCAGCATGAATTTAATATCACTCCTCAATGTGCCGTATGTGGTAATCACCACATCATGTTGTTCAAAAATAGATTTATCCCGAACCCTGTCGCCGCCATGGTGAATCTTATAGGTCAACTTCGGCGTAAATTTTTTAATCTCATTTTCCCAGTTGAACATGAGGGTGGTTGGACAAACAACCAGGGCAGTCATTTTTTCGTTCTGGTCTCTGAAAAGTTGCAGGAAAGAGAGTGCCTGAATGGTTTTACCCAGACCCATGTCATCGGCGAGGATACCTCCCCAGCCCACTTCGTTCAGGTAGTTGAGCCAGTGATAACCAGCAATCTGATAGGGACGCAGAATTTCAGCCAGTGCTGTTGGAGGATTAATCTCGTTGATACGGTTGAATGAGCGAAGCCTGTCGTATTTCTCTTCCAACCTGATCATTACTTCCGTTTCATCGATACCATTGTACAATTCATCGATGATGCTGAGGTGGTATTTAGACAAACGGAGGTTATGTTGCTTGCCTTCGCCTACCCTGAACAGCAACGAATACTTCTTAAGCCATTCATCAGGGAGAATACCGAGTGAACCGTCATTCAGCTGAACAAACTGCTGTTTGTTGGTGAGTGCTTTTTTAATTTCTTCAATGGTCACCTTCTGGTCTCCGAAAACAATATCAATTTTGGCATCGAACCAGTCTACTCCATTGCTGATATGAATGCGGGTTTGCGGTTTGGATGTATTGAAACGGTAATTTTTAAGTACCTCAAAGCCAAGTAAAGGCACTTCTGCAGACTTCATCACATCAATGAAAAGAAAGAACCAGTTGTTTCGCAAAACCTCATTGCCTTTCAATACGAGGTTGAAACTGTTTTCCGTAGTGATGAAATTGGAATGCAGTGAAGTCAGCTTGTTGAGAAATTCCTTTTCCTTTTCAATATCCCGGCGAATCAGTTTAACCTTACCCGCCTCAGAAATGAAAATGGTTTCTTTATCCGTATACTTTACCTCATAATTTTGATAGACAAATTGCGGAATGAAGATGAGGTATTCATTTTTTTCCTGCAACTGGAGCCTGACATCAGGCTTTCCAGCAAAAGTTTCTGTAAGGAGACTGCGATCAAAATCTACAGCATATTTTCTGGCAAAGGGCAGAATTGTTTTCTCAAGCTGCAACGGCCATTCGCTCATTTTTATTTTCCTGTTTCGCTCAGGAAGAAAACCAGTAACTGCTTCCAGGTCTTCAGGAGTATTCCAGCAGTAAAGGTTGTTGTTGAAAAGACAAATCAACGTGGAAGTCCACTCATTGGCAGAAATTTCAATATCCCATTCCTGGATATGTACAGTTGGAATCAGTTCTATTTCTTTTTTCAGCACTTTCACTTTCATACCCGGATGCATCCTTGAACTGCTGATGTCAAGTGGTTGCAGGTTGGCAGTAGTAAATGGCTTACCTGAAGGTAATCTCCTGAAAGGAACCGAAGTACCGAATTCTGCAAAAATCCGCACCAGTTTGGGGTGGATATATTCGTCTATGAGCTGGGTAGTTTCAGCAGGCAGCCCCTCTTCTTCAGAATAAATGATATTCTCCCAGATACCGGAAAAAGGAGAATTTCTGCTCACATATTTATCGATTTCAGTCCGCTGCAGTTTTCTGACTGCATTGAGGAGGGCAATATCCTGCTGATTGAAATTGGCTGATGGTACAAACTTTGTAAGATCGATATGTTCTACTCTTCCTGTAAAATCTGTTTTCCCCTCATACAATTCCCCACTCACAAGCTCCACCTGAAAGCCAGGATACTTAGCAGGTGTTTCAACAAAAACCATTCCTAAGCGCTGTGAAGTATTTACTTCAGGTTCTTCAACCAGTGCTACCTGTGGTTCAGTGCGGGTTATGACCGGTTTGGGTTTTTCTTCCACAACACTGGTGACGCGTTTGACTGTTGCATCAAGCACACGCAAAAAAGGCTTTCCGTCTTTATAGGTAAATTCAAATTTCGACTGCCAGTCGGGTTCATTCATGCTGTACCCGTATATGCCAAGCAATTTATTCTTTTCCTTGTCCCAGTTCCGGATGGTATCAAAATACTGAGAGCCAAATGCATTGAGCAATTGCAAAAACAAAACAGTTTTGTGCAGACACATGGCATGCGTTTCCTCGGTGCATTTGCAGGAAGTATCAAAATTCTTTTCTTCGTTCCGCTGAATCACAAGTGGAAACTGTTCGCCATCTAGTTCAAGCAAAGCCTCAACCCGTTCTTCCCTTGCATTGTGTATGGCGGCTTTTTGCTTACGCAGCACTACTTCAGCCTTTTCTGTTACTTCAGGTGTTGCGAGCATCCTGATGGTGCGGAGATCAATCTGCTTCATCTTGATGACCGTATGTTTCTGATCGTACCGGATGGTATTGTCACCAATCATATTCCGGTCAACCATATCCTGCAGGTGAAAAAGTGCTGCTGCTTCATGCCTGCAGATGTCTCCCAGGTTATACGGACAGGTGCAACGCAGGGCCAGGGCACGGGGATCCCTGTATTTCTGAACATGCACCTTGTAAAAGGTGTTGTAGTTATCGTCTTTTACCCTGAAACTAACGGCATTTAAGAGTTCATCGTGCTCTACAAATTCAACATAACCAATGGCATGTATCTTCTTACCACGACGGATTACTTCATCTGTGCCATTGTTGTAAACGAACTTGAGGAGATGTGAAAGGGACATGTTTCAGGTATGGTGAATCCGCAAGTTAACACAAATTCTGCCCCCGTCAGCCCTGAGTTGGAATTAATTTCTCATACTACCACAATAAGCTGAGGGTTAAGGACAACTCTCGTGCCTCATGCCTTGTGCCTCGTGCCTTGTGCCTCGTGCCTTGTGCCTCGTGCCTCGTGCCTTTTAATGCGAATCCCTCGTCACCTTGCTGCCTGAACATCCCCGCAGGAAATCCATATCAGCCCCCAGATGAGCCTGTTCCACATGTTGCTGATAAAGTTGAACATACCCTCTTGTTGCCTCAGGATGTGAAGGTTTCCAAGCCGCTCTTCTGTTGTTCAGTTCTTCGTCACCAACAAGTAACTCAAGACTTCTGTTCTCCACATCTAGTGCAATCAGGTCACCATCCTGCACGAGTGCGAGGGTGCCACCTTTGGCAGCTTCAGGAGACACATGAAGCACTACAGTTCCAAATCCAGTGCCACTCATTCTTCCGTCTGATATGCGAACCATGTCGTGAATACCTTTTTCAAGCACTTTTTTGGGAACTGCCATGTTACCAACTTCCGGCATACCGGGGTAACCAACAGGTCCCACATTTTTCAAAACCAGAACCGAGTTTTCATCCACATCCAGATTAGGATCATCCACCCTGGCATGGTAATCTTCTATGTTTTCAAAAACCACCGCTTTTCCAGTATGTTTCATCAGGTGCTCGCTCGCTGCACTTGGTTTGATAACGGCACCATTTGCGCACAAATTACCATGCAGTACAGCCAGCCCTGTTTCCGTTTTAAATGGCGCCTGCAAACCAGCAATCACGTCATCATTGAAAGACCTGGCATCTGCATAATTTTCCTTCACCGTCTTCCCATTGGCTGTAATGCGATCACTGTGTAGCTTATCAGCCATTGCTTTCATCACCACGGGCAGTCCGCCTGCATAATAGAAGTCTTCCATGAAGTATTTGCCTGAAGGCTGGAGGTTAACCAACAGAGGAATACCGGCTGAATTGTGATGCAAATCATCCAGTTTAAGGTCAATGCCCACCCGGTTGGCAATTGCCAGCAGGTGAATGACAAAATTCGTGGAACCGCCAATGGCTGCATTGACCCGGATAGCGTTTTCAAAAGCCTCCCGGGTGAGGATATCAGATGGTTTCAGGTCTTCCTTTACCATGTCTACTATACGCTGACCTGAATACTGCGCCAAAACCTTTCTACGGCTGTCGGCTGCAGGTATGGCTGCATTGGAAGGCAGTGTGAGTCCAAGCGACTCCACCATGCAGGCCATTGTGGAAGCTGTTCCCATCACCGCACAATGTCCGGCACTCCGGCACATGCAGGCCTCTGCCACGGTAAGCTGCTCCTGACTCATATCTCCGTTACGCACGGCATCATTGAAACGCCAGATATCTGAAGTACCGATATTATTTCCTTCGTACCTGCCCGTAAGCATGGGTCCACCCGAAACCACAATCGTGGGAATATTCACACTGCAGGCACCCATCACCAGAGAAGGAGTTGTTTTATCGCAACCACAAAGAAGCACCACACCATCCATGGGATTGGCTCGGATGGATTCCTCCACATCCATGCTCGCGAGGTTGCGGTAGAG
>CANHUF010000194.1 GCA_947463715.1 Sphingobacteriales bacterium | reverse complement strand
TTTTTTTCATGGCTTATTATTTGGACTGGTTGGCTTTGAAAACACGGATGAAATTGCCACCGAGGATTTTGCGGATATCTTTTTGGCTGTATCCCCTTTTCAGCAATTCTTCCGTAATCAGTGGCATATTGGTAACGTCATTCAGTTCACGCGGTGAGGAGTTGATACCATCGAAGTCTGAGCCGATTCCCACATGGTCTGTACCAATCAGCTTCACGATATGGTCGAGGTGGTCAATCAGCAGTGTGAGAGACGGCCTGACATTGTCGATTTCATCCTTGTATTTCTCATGCAGTTTCAGGTTGGCATAGAAGTCGCTTGGATTTTGTTTCAGCAGTTCTTCTTTTTCAGCCTGGTGCTTGCGTATGAAGGCATTATTCTTTTCGCGGAAGCTGCTGTCTACAAAACCGGAGTAAAAGTTGAGGTGGATGACACCACCATTCTTACCGATAAGCCGGATCTGGTCGTCTGTCAGGTTTCTGGGAACCGGACAAAGCGCATAGGTGCAGCTGTGCGATGCGATAACCGGTTTGGTGGTAATGCGTAAGGCGTCATAGAATGTTTTTTCCCCTACATGAGAGATGTCAACAATCATGCCCAGTTCATTCATCCGCTGCACAATCTTTTCGCCCAGGGCGTTCAGTCCGTATGGATGCCCCAGATCTTTACCCGCCCTTTCATCTGCTGCAGAACTCGCCCAGGAGGTGCTGTTGTTCCAGGTCAGCGTCATATAACGAGTTCCTCTTTCGTAGAGTTTGTTGAGGTAATCCAGGTTGTCTTCTATCATGTGACCACCTTCCACACCAATCATCGAACCCAGTTTCCCTGATTTTACTGCGCTTTTCAGTTCAGCAGGTGTGCGTACCAGCATCATTTTCCCGGGGTTTCGGGCTATTGTACTGTAGAGTGTGTCAATTTCTCTGTTGGCGAAGGCATAGGCGGTACCCATCCCATAATTTTCATCACAGAAGATGGAGAAAACCTGCACATCGATTCCACCCTGTTTCATGCGGTTAAGGTCTGAGTGGGTGATGCCTTTGAGGTCTTGATCAAAGCTTTTCCCTTTTTCAATACCCGTACTGATGAAATCGTTATGCGTATCGATCAGCACAGCTTTTTTGTGCAGTTTCAGGTAAGATTGTGCATCGGCACCAGCGGAGATAGACAGGAGTAAAGCGCAAAGCAGCCATTTATTTTGCATGGGATATCAGTTGATGAGCTGGTAGGTGAGAATTTTAAAACGTTCAGCGATGTCGCCGTGTTCTGTGGGATAAGCGTTCTGGAAGAATAGACCCACAACCCTTTCCTTGGGGTCAACCCAGTAAGTTGTTGCGAACATCCCTCCCCAGTCGAATGTCCCTTGATTAGCCGGAGACCTGGCGCTCCCCCTTTCGGTGGTTATACCAAAGCCCAGTCCGAACTTATTGGATCCATTGCTGATATCACCGATCTGATTTTGAGTCATCAGTCTTACAGCGCTTCTGCTCAGAATTCTTACACCTTTGTATTCACCCCCGTTCAGCATCATTTGCAGGAAGATACCGTAATCCATGATGGTGGATGATAGTCCGCCACCCCCACTGAACATCTGGAGGTTCATGATGGGGAAGTCGCGGTAAAAAGTACCATTGATGTTCACCTCCGGATCGGCTTCCCTGAGTTGACCATTCACATTGGAATAAAGGCTGACCAGACGGTTGTGTTTGGAAGCAGGTAGGTAGAAATAGGTATCATTCATACCCAGCGGTTGGAAGATTTTTTTCCGGAAGAATTCGTCGAGAGACATGCCTGAAACCACTTCCACCAGGTATCCCAGTACATCGGTGTTGAGACCATAGGTGAATTTTTCACCCGGGTTATGGAACAAAGGCAGGGGAGCCAGTCTGTTGATATTTTCTGCCAGGTTAATGCCTTTCACACCGATGCCGCCCACCACACCATTTTTGGCATAGATGGCATTGGCTTCTTTGGAGCCAATCTGGGCGTAACCGATACCCGAAGTGTGCGTGAGCAGATCACGGATGCTGATTTCCCTTTTGGCCGGTGTGGTGGTGAAGGAAGAATCCTTTTCGTTGAAGTTTGCCAGCACTTTCGGATTGGCAAATGCCGGGATGAATTTTGACACCGGTTCATCCAGCATGAATTTGCCCTCTTCGTAGAGTATCATCACTGCCACGCTTGTGATTGCCTTGGTTTGTGAGGCGATGCGGAAGATATGGTCTGTACGCATCGGCACTTTTTTTTCCTTGCTGGCATAGCCGAAAGCCTTGTGGTACAGCACTTTTCCATCCTGTATGATCAGTCCTGCGCCACCTGCCATCCGGTTCTTATCCACCCATTCCTGCATGTTTTTATCGATAATCTGCATCCGGTTCGAGAGGTTCGCCGAATTGCTGGCAACGGGCTGTGCGAAAAGGGAGAGGTACAGAGAAGCACCCATTAACAGGGAAAACAACTTTTTCATATGATGTTAATATGAACTGAAGTTAATCAAAAAGGAAATTCTTTGGCATTATACCCGATCTGAAGTATTTTGAAGCGTCGAGTATGTATTGGTGGAATTGGTATTCTTCAGAGAAGGCAACCAGTTCATAAGGCGGACGCCAAAGCAGCATAAAGCGTTCGATATCTTTTTCAGGCAGGGCGGTGATTTGTCTAACAAGGCCTTTTGTAAAGCGACTGTTGATGAACTTTTGCTGTTCTTCTTCTATCAGCCTGTTTCTGAAGCTCCGCATGGTTTTGTTCTTCCTGAATTTGAAGAGACCGATCAGGCTGTTGGGATCGATGTTTCCGGAAGAAGTCAGTTGCACGCCACCGTTTTCAAAGTTGAAGATCTTGTTATACCGTTCCCTGTTTTCGGCAGAGTCTTGCCGGTATGATTTAGCGATGACTACTACCTCCTTGAGTGTCTGATAGCGGTCCTGCACCGTTACCTGTAATGCGATATCGAAACCTGCCGGGTAGCGGATGGTACTCACCGGGAAGAAGCTCGTTGATTTACCTTTATAAGTGAAGCTGATGGAATCCAGTTTATCGATTGATAATCCGTACCTGCCAATGGAATCCGTGTATGTTATGAGTCCTTTTTTGCTGGTGACCTTCACAAAGGGGATGGAAACCATTCTGGTGGAGTCGTATACCTTACCTGTCAGCCACACCTGACAGACTGCCTTGCCCGAGCTTGCCAGCAGTAGAAATAGGGTGATATGTAGGATTTTTCTTTTCAAACGGTAGTTTCGGTATACGATTTATCAGCTAACCCAGGATTCGATGACAGCCGGGAAGTGTTCATGCTCAAGCACATGGATTCTGGCGGCCAGGGAGTCCGGTGTTTCATCTGGATGGATATCAATTGCGGTCTGGAAAATCGTTTTGCCGTGATCGTATTGTTCATCCACCAGGTGGATGGTAATACCACTTTGTTTATCTCCTGCTGCCAGAACAGCTGCATGTACATGTTCTCCAAACATACCCTTTCCGCCGAATTTCGGGAGCAGGGCCGGGTGGATGTTCAGGATTTTATCCTGGTAGGCTGCTATTAGGCCGGCTGGTATCTTCCAGAGAAATCCAGCCAATACAATATGCGTAATACCCTGATCTTTAAGTATTTGTGAAAATTCACCAGCCTTTTTGAAGGTTTCTTTATCAATAACCAGGCTTTTAATTCCGGCTTGTTCGGCAATATTCAGCACACCTGCACCAGGTTTATTGCAAACTATCAGGGATACATTTACGGTAAGGTGTTTATCAAAGTATTCGATTATTTTCCCGGCATTACTGCCTTTTCCTGATGCAAAAATGGCTATCCGCACCTGTTTGGCCGGCAGAATACCCAGTCTCCGGAGGATTTTTTTTTCATAGTTCCAGAAAAAGGGGAATTGTCCGAATAAAAAGGCCACAATAAGTATGATCACCTGATAACCAAAGATCAGGATGCTCATCCGCAGCATTAATTTCCAGGCCCAGAAGGTTTGTTCATTGAAGCCAACCCAAGAGGTTATGCTGCGGGAAATGAATGCAGTAGTGGTTCCTGTGACGGCAAAAGTGCAGAGTATGAAGAAAAGCTGGGAAGAGGAGACCTTCCACTTTTGCTGCAGTTTGTTAAACATGATGCAAAGAGAAGGAAAAATATGGTTTCAACCACAAAGCTGAATCCTAATTCTTGGTATTATGTGTAAGGGTCACGAATTTATCACATTGTACAACTGAACAATATAAATGGTTGAATTGCAATATTGCGTAGCATTAAAAAAAATATAGCGATGTTGATATATTGTTGAAATCCTGACTTAAATTTGCGCTCGATTAACTGGACGTTGTCCATTTCAACCACAATCCACTGAGGGTATGAATCAGAAAAGAACTGTTTTTCAAAAGTACATTTCAGCACTTGTTTTACTGGTAACACTGTGTGTGTCATTTTCGCTTCAGGCGCAGGATGGCAAGGCTTTGTTCAATAACAAATGTGCTTCCTGTCACGCGATAGACAAGAAACTGGTCGGTCCGGCTCTGAAGGGAGTTGAAGACCGCTGGGACGATAAGGCGATGCTGTATGACTGGGTACGCAACAGTGCAGCAGTAATCAAGAAGGGTTATCCCAGAGCAGTAGAGGTATATAATGAATACAATAAGGTACAGATGACAGCATTTCCTGAGTTGAAGGATGCTGATATCGATGCCATTCTGGGTTACATCAACACCGGGGGTGCCAAAAAGGAGGAAGGTGCCTCAACAGCTGCTGCAGGTGGTGCAGACAAGGCCGGGGATGACGATGCAAGTTTATTGTATGGTATCCTCACTTTGATCTTAGCTGTTATTGCGTTGATTCTTTTGCAGGTTAACAGCAATCTGCGCAAGATGTCTGATGAAACAGAAGGTACATCTTCCGCTGAACCTATTCCATTTTACCGCAATAAGGCATACATAGCCATTTTTGCCATCCTTCTTTTCCTGGGTGGTGGTTACCTGACTTTCCAGGGTGCGCAGGGACTGGGCCGTTCCAAGAATTATCAGCCTGAGCAACCAATCTATTATTCCCACACCGTACATGCAGGTGTAAATCAGATCAGCTGTTTGTATTGCCATGGCGGTGCACAAGAGAGCAAGCATGCCAACATCCCATCCGTGAACGTGTGTATGAACTGTCACATGGGTATCAATGAATACGCAAAAGGTCCGAAGATCTACCGTGAAGATGGAACTGAGGTTGATGGAACAGCAGAAATTCAGAAATTGTACAAATTTGCCGGATGGAATCCTGACACCAAGCAGTATTCAGGTGAAGGCAAGCCTATTGAGTGGATCAGGATTCACAACCTGCCTGATCACGTTTATTTCAACCATGCCCAGCACGTAAATGCCGGTAAGCAGCAGTGTCAGACCTG
>CANHUF010000193.1 GCA_947463715.1 Sphingobacteriales bacterium | reverse complement strand
GTTCACCTCTTCCCATACCGAACAGAGCAGTTAAGCCCCTCATGGCCGATGGTACTGGGATTCGTCCCGGGAGAGTAGGTAGGTGCCATATTCTTTAAAACCCCACTTCTTTTAGTGGGGTTTTTTTTTGTCCTATTTTTGCCTCTAATTACCTATTTTAATGTTTCATTTCGTTTTCCTAACTTACTTTTCTCTTCTTACTTCATTTATTTCTTTATTCCCGAAAGAGTTAGATAACAAAACGTATGAAATTTCTGGCTTAGCCCAGGGTACCACTTATTCAATTAAGTACATTTACGTCAATGCTGTGGTGAATAAAAATGCTATTGATAGCATCTTTGATTTAATGGATTATAATTTTTCTCTCTACAAGACTTTTTCCTTAATCAATTCATTTAATAAAGTGCCCCAATCTATTCAGCTAACTGATCATTTTAGCACTTTGATTAGAAATGCAAATTTTGTTTCAGCTGCTACAGCAGGTGCATTCGACATAACGACACTTCCACTATCTATACTTTGGGGTAAATTTAATTCAGGAACAATACTTGCCCCTGATAATTTTCAAATTCAAACAGCTTTAGCCTATTCGGGCTACCAAAATATATACATTAAAGGTGACAGCCTCTTTAAAAAGCAATCTCTCCTAAAGCTTGATGCAGATGGTATTGCCCAAGGTTATACTGTAGATATTATCTCAGCTTATTTATGTTCTTTGGGTATAAAAGATTTTCTCGTAGAAGTTGGAGGGGAGATACGAACAAATGGTATCAATAGCGGTAAACAACCTTGGGTTGTTGGTTTTATTGGTGCTTCTGATTATAATTCTGATGGAGCTACTTCTTCCAGATTGGCACTTTCTGGAATGTCTGTAAGTACTTCCGGGCGGTTATCAAAATTTTCAAATACGAATATTGGTAAGAAAAGTCATATAATTGATCCGCGTACAGGTAAAACCGTTGAGAATAATATTATTTCAGTAACCGTACTCTCGCCTAAATGTGTACTAACTGATGCTTTTGATAATGGCATGATGGTTTTAGGTCTTGATAGTGCCTTTAAGCTGTGTAGCAATTTCCCAGATATGGGTCTGCATATTGTTTATACATCAGATTCAGGTGATATCAGAGATTCAGCCAATGCTTTTTTTAAAAAACATATTTTAAAACCTGAAACTGGTTCTTTTTAACCTATGCACGAGGGTTTGGTCTGGCTTCGCTCGCAATCATTCTCCTTCCCATTACTTCAGTTTCATGCAGTGCGGCAATAGCTTTTAATGCCTCCTGTTCATCTGGCATTTCAACAAATCCAAAACCTTTGCTTCGTCCAGTCACTTTGTCTATTACAATTCTGGCTGAAGTTACCTGCCCGTATGGATTAAAAATTTCCATTAATGACTCATTTGTCAGCTTATAATTGATGTTTCCTACAAAAATATTCATAGATTTCTTGTTTAATTACCGTTGAACAAGAAAGTCTTTAAAATGTTCATTTTAGACAACTATTTCAGTAACATATTTATAATTTGCTTATCCCTCTTATAAATATCTTCTCTGTAATTTAATTTTTGCTCAGCATCAACAAAGGCAGTAAAGTACACAACATATACAGGTACTCTTTCACTAATTGGGATTATAAGTTCCGTTTTACGATTCATGGCTTCAATTATCATTTCATCAGTCCAGTGGTTTTCACCTTCCAGCAAATATGAAGCAAGTTCTACAGGATTTCCAATTCTTATACATCCATGACTGAAACTTCTTTTCTCCTTTTCAAACAAATATTTTGTGGGTGTATCATGAAGATAAATGTTAAAGGGGTTGCGGAAAATAAATTTTATTCCACCTAAAGCATTGTCAGGTCCCGGTTTTTGCCTGAGATGACCATTATTCCACTCCATATTATTCTTATTGATATATTCAGGATTTCTATTTATCAGTGGTATTATTTCTTTCCTCAAAATTGAGGTTGGTATATTCCAGTATGGACTAAATACTATATGTGTGATGTTACTTCTAAAAATTGCGGTTTTATTAGTCTCCTTTCCAACAATAACTGACATTGAGAATTTAACTATATCATCTTCAATAACATGTAATTTGTATTCAGGTATGTTTACCAATACATATTTTTGGGATGTAACGGCAGGCAACCATCTACAGCGTTCCATATTAACCATTACCTGCTCGATGCGTTGTTTTATTGTAAACTGCATGACATTAATTGTTCCTTTACCAATTACGCCATCTGCATATAAACCATTGTTTTTTTGAAACAACCTGACTACATCCTCTAAATTCTTATCAAAACTCATACTCGAAGTATCATTAATTCTGTATTCCTCCTGGTATAACCTTAGTTTTAACTTCTTTATCAGATTTGCTGTGTCACCCATTTTTAGTGATTTTTTTATATTCTCAGGAACGTGCCACCCTCCTTTCTGCTCAATATTTTTCAACTGTTTTAATTTTTCCCTAAGCAATTGGTATTGATAGTAGACCATTTTATTCATTGCAGTGGTACTGTCAGATAACATGTTTTCAAGCATAGTTGCATAGCCAACTTTTTTTCTTGGAATATACCATTGACTTTCTGCCATCACCTTATTAGGTAGACCTGTGATTACTTTTTCAGCAAAATGAAGGTATTGAGCTGTTATCATCAATTCATACCATGAAATGCTGTCACGATTTTCAGCTTCCATGGCTTTTATATATTCAATGGGGTAATGGACCTCCCTTTTTAATCCATTCTCAGTCATAGCCTGGATTCTGTTATACAGTATTGAAGATTGTTCAACTATACCTTTTTCAGAAAACCAGGCAAGTTTATAAGTTCTCAAGGCATAAAATTTCTTTACCGATTCTTCGTAGTCTTTAAATTCATTGAATTTTTTAAAAAACTGCTTAAATACAGCGGTATCCAAGTATAGATTTTCCTGCGTACTGAATTTTCCTGCAACGGTTTCCGGGTCAAGGGTGTCTATGCCTGTCAAATGTATCTGGTCAGTACCAGTTACATTTGAATTACATGAATACATAGATAGTGCAATGACTAGTTCCAGTGTTATTAAATACCTTAGCATCTGGTAAACTAAATAAAAAAAGCCCCCTGGAAACAGGGGGCTTTAAAATTATATTGGAAATTTGCTATTCTGCAACTATCTCCATAGCTATCTCAGCTTCGTTGCCGTTGCCAAAATCAACTTTTGCCTTATATGAACCAATCTCTTTGATTTCATCTAAGAGGTGAATTCTGCGGCGATCAATTTCATAGCCTTTTTGCTCGCGTACAGCTTTAGCAATCTGGACAGTAGTGATGCTTCCGAATATTTTTCCTGTTGTTCCGGTTTTAGCACCAATTGAAATTGGACCTTCCTGCAGTGCGGCAATAACTTTATTGATTTCCGCAAGCATTTTTTCTTCCTTCTTCCTGATTTGCTTCAGACGCTCTTCCAATTGCTTTAAATTGGAAGAAGACGCTTCAACTGCCATCTTCTGAGGGATGAGAAAATTACGGGCGTAACCATTCCTCACAGTGACAACTTCATTAGCGCCACCCAGGTTGTTTACATCTTGAATTAAAATAATCTGCATAATTGATTTTTTTGTGTACCAATCCCATTTAACCGAGACTGTCACACCCCTTAGGGTGATTAGGTGAAAACTATTTCAGCAAGTCTGTTACATAAGGTAACAATGCCATCTGACGTGCACGCTTGATTGCCTCAGATACCTTACGCTGATACTTCAAAGAGTTTCCTGTGATACGGCGTGGCAACATCTTACCCTGCTCATTCAGAAACTTCTTGAGAAATTCGGCATCTTTGTAGTCAATGTAACGGATACCATACTTTTTAAACCTACAAAATTTCTTCCGTGGTTTTTCGGTTTTGATGGCTGTCAGGTACTTGATTTCATTTGCTTTTGCCATGGTATTATCCCTCCACTGCTTTTTCGTTTCCTGTAGATACACCACTTCTCTTTCTTGTGTTGTACTCGACGGCGTACTTATCGAGTTTGATCACAATGTGACGGAGAACCTGCTCGTCACGCAGGAGCTGAATTTTCAGCTTCTCATTCATGTCGGATGGCGCTACATATTCCATAACCCAGTAAATACCTGTGGTCTTCTTCTGGATGGGGTAGGCCAGTGATTTCAACCCCCAGGGGTTGCTATGTACGAGTGAACCACCGCCAGCAGTGATAAAATCGACATATTTCTTCTGAGCAGACTTAAATTCGTCCTCACTCAGAACAGGGGTAAAAATCACCATCAATTCATAATTTTGCATAAACCCTGTATTTGTTTAATTGATAATGGGTTGCAAAAGTACAACTAATTTGGCAATTTTCCAATGTCAACTTGTCATTTTTTAAGTCTGGCACTCATTTTGCCATAATCATGAAAATATTTTTATATGCAAAAGGGACAAATACGTGTACAAACGGAGAATATTTTTCCGATTATCAAAAAATTCCTTTACAGTGAGCATGACATTTTTTTACGTGAATTGATTGCCAATGCAGTTGATGCAACCCAGAAACTTAAAACCTATGCTTCATCAGGAGAGGCTACCGGGGAATTGGGTGAGTTGAGGATTGATGTTCTACTGGATAAGGAAGCTAAAACCATAACAATCAGTGACCGTGGTATTGGTATGACAGCTGAAGAGGTTGATAAATATATCAACCAGGTTGCATTCTCCAGTGCAGAAGAGTTTCTTGAAAAATACAAGGGACAAAACGAGGCCAATATCATCGGACATTTTGGGTTGGGTTTCTACAGTGGTTTTATGGTGAGTGAAAAGGTTACGCTGGAAACATTGTCCTACAAGGCCGGCAGTGAATCTGTAATCTGGTCTTGCGATGGTAGTCCGGAGTTTACACTGGTTCCTGCTGAAAAGGCAGAGAGGGGTACTGCTATCACACTCCATGTTAATGCAGAAAGTGAAGAGTTTTTGGATGCATTTAAAATCAAGAATATCCTTGAGAAATTCTGTAAGTTTCTTCCCGTTCCGATCTTTTTTGAAGATAAACAAATCAATGTAACAGAGCCTGCCTGGATCAAGAAGCCTGCAGAACTCGAAAAAAAGGATTACGAAGAATTTTACAAAAGTCTCTATCCATTTAATGAGACACCACTTTTCTGGATACACCTCAATGTTGACTATCCCTTTACCCTAACGGGAATTTTATATTTTCCTAAAATCAAGCAGTCTTACGAGATTCAGAAAGATAAAATCCAGCTTTATTCCAACCAGGTTTTTGTAACTGATGAAGTCAAAGACATCGTTCCTGAATTTCTGATGCTGCTTCAGGGTGTCATAGATTCCCCGGATATTCCGCTGAATGTAAGCCGAAGTTATTTGCAGGGTGATCCCAACGTC
>CANHUF010000192.1 GCA_947463715.1 Sphingobacteriales bacterium | reverse complement strand
TAATTGATAACGCATACTTCAATGATTGTATACTGAATATAAAAAGAAAAAGGGAGGCGATGCCTCCCTTGGGTATATTTTTCTGATTTATCTACCTAACAGTTGTAAAACGCCTGGATGTTGACCATGCACTGGTAGTGGAACCACTGACGGCCTGAACCCTCCAGTACAATGTTCTTCTGGAAGCCAGAGCGGTGGTGATTGCCAGTGATGTAGCTGATACCCCTGATTGATTGACTACAAGTGCTGTGAATGTTGAATTCGTTGATACCTGCACATTGTAGCTTGTGGCACCTGCAGCAGCTGTCCAGGTAAGCGTGGGTGTCCTACTCACATTGGAAGCCCTGTCTGCAGGAGAAACCAGTGTTGGAATACTCACTGTTGTTACAGGAGGTGGAGGCACAACAGCAGCCAGTGTTGTAAAGAAGAACGTTGCAGACCAAAGACTTGTACCACTTGCGTTTGTGGCACTCACTCTCCAGTAATAAACGGTGTTATTGGCCAGTCCGCTCAGCGCTTTTGATACAGATGTGAGTCCGTTGAAATTCTGCACTGCAGCAGTGAAATTTGAAGTAGTTGAAACCTGCAAATCATAGCTTGTTGCACCTGAAGTTGCGTTCCAGTTCAGTGTGGGTGTAAGACTTTGGTTTACAGCAGCACTTGCAGGTGCAAGCAGCACTGGTGCTGAAGGAACCGGAACAGCAGGTGGCGGAGGCGGAGTAACACCATAATTTACTTGTAAGAGCAGATTTGGCGTACCGGCAGGTACCAATGTGATGCGAGAAGCAACAGCCTTACTTTTCAAACCAGTCTGAACTTGGTCAGGTGTAGAACCTGGGAAAGATTCCAGATAAAGAGCAGCTGCACCGGCAACATGTGGTGTTGCCATTGATGTTCCTGAAATGGTGTTGATATCATTCACACCTGTATGCCAGGCTGATACGATTGCAGATCCGGGAGCGAGCAGATCGATACCTGCTCCGAAATTAGAGAAGCTTGATAATTCATCCGTCTTTGTTGTAGAGCCCACTGTTATGGCTTCTGCAACCCTGGCAGGAGATGCAGTAGACACATCTGATGTGGCATTACCTCCTGCAAGGCACATTACTATACCATCCGCAATGGCTTTTCTTACGGCATCATCCAAAACTGCAGATACACCACCACCGAGAGACATATTACCTACTGCAGGCTTTGTAGTATGATGAGCGATAGCCCATTCTATTCCCGCAATAATTTGCGCATAAGAACCGCTGCCAAACTGATCGAGCACCTTTACCGGAATGATGCTGATACCTTTGGCGACCCCATATCGAGTACCTCCTAAGGAGCCCGCAACATGTGTTCCATGTCCGTTATCATCATTTGGAGAAGCACCAAGGGTAATTGTGTTATAACCAGCCTGAACCCTTCCTGTGAATTCGTTGTGGTCGAGTTTCAGACCTGTATCGAAAATATAAGCATCAACGGAAGATCCTGTTGAAGCGTAGGTATAAGAACCACTTAATGGATTATCTGATTGGTCTATGCGGTCTAGTCCCCATGGTGCTGTGAATTGCGTGGCGCTCATGGTTGCGATCTGGTCCTGTTCGATATATTTCACACGAGGATCTCTGCGCATTTTTTCAACAGCTGCCGGAGAGAGATGTGATGTAAATCCTTTTACTGCATGTTTGAAGCTCTTGCCCTTTTTGCTACCTGATTCACCACAAACGCGGTCAGATTCAGCATCTACTTCTGTTTCTTTCACATCATCATTGAACACAACGATGTATGCATCACTCAGTGCGGGTGGAACATTGTTTTTCTTGTAAACAGGTGCAATGTGTTCTTCTGAGAATCCTTCTTTCAATGTGAGGTTCTGCTTGGTGAACTGAACATCAGGCTTGGAACAACCGGCTAAGATTAAAGCTAAAGCAGAGAGGGTGGCAAATGGTTTGCAGATACGGGACAGGAATCGGTTTTGCATTAGTTTGGTTTTTGGTATTGGAATGGTGGGATATTTTCAATGGATGAAATGAATCCCAACATATAAAATGTGCGGAAGGCCTATTTATTGTATTGGGATAAGTGTTGTAAATGCTTTTAAAGATTCTTTAACAGGGTAAACCACCAGATTGAGTACTTCTACGTTTTCCCATACGTGAAAACACATACGCCGTATTGCTTCATGATTAGGAGTACCGACAGGGCATAAAATAAAAAAAGGCTGCCCTATTGAGGCAGCCTGCTTGAACGATTGCAGTTGGTTTTGGTTACCTGGTGGTAAGATTTTGCATAAAAAGTTTATAATCTAATGATTTCTGAAGCATTCAAGGTCTTTCCTGGAATTCTTGATGATTTTAATATTTGTTCGCTTCTGGGTATAATAGGATCAGGAATGAGTATGATGTATTGAGGCTTGGTATTACCAAGCAACTGGGTTTTGAAGGAACTGACATTAGACCAATTACCTGACTCTGTTTCACTATTGGCACGAACTCTCCAAAAATAAATTTTATCATATGCCAAAGCTGATGTAGTAAATGTTGTTTGCGTTAAACCAGAAATAGTCAGTATCGGATTGCTGAAATCTATCTTATCAGCATACTGGAGATCATAACTCAAAGCAAAATCAACTTTATTCCATGTTAGCGTTACATTTTTAGGATGATTAAGTGAACCATTAGCAGGAGATACTAAAACAGGTTCTTTAGGAGTGGTTGACAGACTAAAGTACACACTCAAAAGACTATTTACTGTAGAATCAGGTACATTTTTTATGGCGTTTACAACAGCAAACTTTTTCAAACCAGCCTGTACTTGTTCAGGTGTTGATTTTGGAAATTTTTCCATGTACAAAGCTGCAGCTCCGGTTACATGTGGCGTAGCCATTGAAGTTCCCGAAATCGTATTGATATCATTTGATCCTGTATGCCAGGCAGATGTAATATTAGTACCTGGAGCAAGTATATCTATCTCCGGACCAAAATTTGAAAAAGATGACCATTCATCTGTATTGGCAAAAGAACCCACGGTAATTGCCTCAGTTACTCTTCCTGGGGAAGCATTTCTGGCAGGTTCTGCATTATTTCCTGCCGCAACTGTTACAACTATTCCATCTGCAATTGCCCTTTTTAAAGCTTCATCCAATGAAACAGAAAGCTCGCCACTAATGGACACATTGCCAACAGCAGGTCTTGTTGTGTGATTGGCTATTGCCCAATCAATTCCAGCGATTATTTGTGAAAACGAACCAGTTCCATACTGATCAAGAACCTTTACGGGTATCAGGTTTATTCCTTTTGCTACTCCATACCTTGTTCCACCTATCACACCAGCTACATGCGTACCGTGACCATTATCATCTTCAGGAATTGAATCTGGTGAAATCGCATTGTAACCTGCTCTGATTCTGCTTTTAAACTCATTATGGTCTGTCCTTATTCCTGTATCAAAAATATAAGCATCAACCGTCGAACCTGTTGTTTCATAGGTATAGGATCCGCTCAAAGGAATGGACTGCTGATCGATTCGGTCTAATCCCCATGGTGCTGTAAATTGTGTAAAAGAAACATTCATCAATTGATCATGTTCAACATATTTCACACTGGGGTCTTTTCTGACTTTTTTAAGATCTTTTGATGACAATTTAATAGTAAATCCTTTTAATGCATACTTGAAGGTTTTATTCCTTTGAGATGAAATAAATTGCTCTATTTTATCTGACTCAAAATCAATATCAGACCAGTCAATTTCATCCTTAAGAACAATGATGTAATTGGCGTTTTCTGACAAATTCTCAATTCTTTTGGTAGCATACAATGGTGCAAGTCCTTCTTCATCCTCCACCATAAAATTCTTTTTCACAAATATGTCTTCCTCCTTTACACACCCACCTGTTATGAATACAAGAGAAATAAGTACACATAATACAATCAAGTATCTGTTTATATTTTTTATTCCCATCTTTTGATTCAGGTCATTGAAAATATCATTTTTAGAAAATCAACAACGATTATCGCGTAGTTGTGAAACGTCTCACTGCAGACCACCCACTAACTGCAGATCCATTCACCGCTCTAACTCTCCAATAATACAATCTCCTTGAGGCAAGTACTGTACTAACCTGAACAGAATTAGCCGAAACACCGGTTAGATTGACTGCAGTAGTTGTAAATGCCGTTGAAGTGGATATTTGAACATCGTATGTGCTTGCACCTGGAATAGGAGTCCATGTCAAAATCGGGGTTCTTGAAATACCGGTAGCCCTGTCTGCCGGTAATTGTAAGGTTGGAACAGATAAAATGCTTCCAACAGGAGGAGGAATAACCACTGCTGCTGTTGTAAAAGAAAAAACATTCGACCAGGCACCTGTTCCTGATGCGTTTGCAGCATTTACTCTCCAGTAGTATGTGGTTCCCGAAGTTAGTCCGTTAATTGCCCTACTTATTGATGTGAGTCCTGTCAGATTTACAATTGTTGTTGAAAAATTGGAATTGACAGAAACCTGTAGTCCGTATGAAGTTGCTCCACTAACCGAAAACCAGTTTAATGTTGGTGATAATGAAAGAGCTGTCTCAAGATTGACAGGAGTGCTCAATACCGGAGCAGAAGGAATAAGAATGGCCGGAGCTAAAACTGTTGTAAAAGAATAAGCAGTAGACCATTGGCTGGTGCCAGATGTATTTGTGGCATTAATCCTCCAGTAATAGGTTGTTCCTTGGTTCAACCCTGTTAATGCTTTGGCAGGATTAATCAGCCCACTTTCATTGATAATAAATGTAGTGAAACTGGAAGTTGCTGAAACCTGAATTCCATAAGTCGCGGCATTAGCACTTGGGCTCCAATTTAATGCAATGTTTACGGGCTGTGCGGTTGATAAGTTAACGGGTGACACTGCAACTGGTGCACTAGGAATTGGAGGTGGAGGGGGGGTAAAATTAACATTGAGCAATGCATTTGAAGTAGCCGCTGGAACCAAAGAAATCTTATTCATTACTGCAGAACCCTTCAAACCCTGAGATACTCTGTCAGTAGTTGACCCCGGAAACTTTTCTAAATACAATGCTGATGCCCCTGTAACATGGGGTGTGGCCATTGATGTTCCTGATACCACGCTTATATCATTAATTCCTGTAAACCAAGCTGATGTAATATTGGTTCCTGGTGCAAGAATATCGATTACAGAACCAAAATTGGAAAAAGAAGACCATTGATCTGTATTGGTTATTGATCCCACTACGATAGCATCTGTTACCCCACCTGGAGAAGTACCACTCGCATCAACCGCATTATTACCAGCAGCCACACACATTACAATTCCATCGGTAATGGCTCTGCGGATAGCTTCATCCAACCCTACAGAAACAGGACCACTTATTGATACATTACCAACTGCTGGTTTTGTTGTATGATTTGCAATTGCCCAATCTATCC
>CANHUF010000191.1 GCA_947463715.1 Sphingobacteriales bacterium | reverse complement strand
TATTCCCTTAAAACTGAAAAAACGCCGCATAAGCGCGGCGTTTTCGGTTTTTTTATTCTTTAATATCAGAGTTCCCTTATTTTAATGTCCCGGAACCAGACCTTGTTGCCATGGTCTTGCAGGGAAATCCTGCCTTTGGGATACTTGCCGAAACCAGGGGAAGTTTTGAACTTGCTTCCTGCAACCATTTTGTTCCAGTTCTCGTCACCTACAATAGTGGTCACTACATTTTTTCCATTGAGGAAAAGTTTCAGCTCACCTTTGTTGTAGATTATTTCAGCTTTATTCCATTCACCTACGGCTTTTACCGTTTCCTCGTTGCAGGAAATCAGGTCGTACAAATCACCGGCGCGGTGCTTGATGATTTTGGCATCAGCATGGCGGTCGTTGTCGAGTACCTGCATTTCCATACCGGTGAGGTATGATTTCTTGTAGGTAGAATCTTCTTTCACGCCAAAGATGATACCGCTGTTGCCTCCTTCTGAAATCTTCCACTCCACACTGAAGTGGTAGTTTTCATATTCCAAGTCGGTGGTCAGGTCGCCTCCGGTTTTAACTCCGGGTTTGGTGACCATATTGAATGCCAGGACGCCGTCTTCAACCTGCCAAGACTCTCCGGTGGCCTCACCTCTGTAAATATGCCACCCCTTGAGGGTTTTGCCATCAAACAATTTCGTCCAGCCTTTCTTCACCTGTTTTGAAGGTGCAGGCTTGCCTGGTTTGTCAGAATCGTTAATGTTTTTAAAGGCAGTAAGCATGGTAAAACCAAAAAGGCAGGCAATCGTTGTAAGGGTTCTCATTGTATATTATTTTTTCATTGAAAGGATATAATCCACCATGGCTGCAGCGTCATCCTGGCTCAAATTGGGATGACCGGCCATGGGAATCTCTCCCCAGTTGCCTTGTCCGCCATTGATGATTTTTTCAGTGAGCATTTTCACATTGGCAGCATTGTTTTCATACTTCTTGGCTACATCCTGGTAAGCTGGACCAATAAGTTTGCTGTCGTCTTTATGACAAGTGCGGCAGTCGGATCCGTTGATCAGTGCCTGTCCGTCTTTCTTGGGTGCTTCAGCTGTTGCCGGAGCAGCGGCTTCAGTTGTGGCAGCAGGCGCTGTTTCTTCTGTAGTGGCGTTGCTGATGGGCTGTGTAGTTGTTTCTGTGCTTTCTCCACCACCGCAGGCATAAAGCCCTGCAGCGATCACCATGGTCAAAATTGCTTTTTTCATTGCGTATGTGTTGTTTTGATTAAACTGTTAGATGATTAAATTCCCAGAATGCTGCGGTTAAATGCCTCGTCGCTGCCAGTTCCGGCAAAATCATCAAAGGCTTTTTCTGTTACCCGGATGATTTTATCCTTGATGAAAACAGCGCCTTCCTTAGCACCTTCTTCAGGATGTTTCAGTGCGCATTCCCATTCCATCACCGCCCATCCGGCATAATCATAACCGGTGAGTTTGCTGAAGATGGCGGAAAAATCTACCTGTCCGTCTCCAAGCGAACGGAAACGTCCTGCACGCTGTACCCAGTTCTGGTAGCCGCCGTAAACACCCTGCTTGCCGCTGGGATTGAATTCGGCATCTTTCACATGGAACATTTTGATGCGCTCGTGGTAATGGTCGATATAACTAAGGTAATCGAGGCACTGGAGTACAAAATGACTGGGATCATAAAGCAGACAGGCTCTTTTATGGTTGCCAGTTTTCTCGAGGAACATCTCGTAGGAAATACCGTCGTGTAAATCCTCTCCTGGATGTATCTCGTAACAAAGGTCTACTCCATGCTCATCGAAGGTGTTGAGGATGGGGAGCCACCTGTTCGCAAGCTCTGTAAATCCGGTATCCACGAGTCCGGCCGGCCTTTGGGGCCAGGGATAAACAGTATGCCAAAGCAAAGCCCCACTGAAGGTAGCATGGGCATTGAGTCCGAGGTTGGCTGATGCCTTTGCCGCATATTTCAGCTGCTGCACGGCCCATTCTGTCCTGGCTTTGCTGTTGCCATGTACACTAGCTGGCGCAAATCCGTCGAATTGCGCATCATAGGCGGGATGAACAGCTACGAGCTGTCCCTGCAGGTGGGTCGATAACTCAGTTATCTGCAAACCGGCTTCTTCCACAATGCCTTTTACCTCATCGGCATAGGTTTTGCTTTCAGCAGCTTTTTGCAGGTCGATGCACCTGGGATCCCAGGTGGGAAGCTGTACACCTACGAAACCGAGTCCTGCTGCCCATTTGCATATGGCAGAGAGATCGTTGAAAGGATGGGTATCTCCCATGAACTGGGCAAGAAAAATACCGGGACCTTTTATTGTTTTCATGTTCGTTTTTTTTAGATGGTGTGGGGTGTCCACTTTTGTTCAGACTGTGCAGACAATACCACGTTGTCTATGAATGCCATACCGCGGATACCGTCTTCCACGCCGGGGAAATCGAGCATTTCCGGTGTAGGTGTGGTTCCGTCTTTGATGCAACCAACGGTAAGGGCAAAATTGCGGTAGATATTGGCAAATGCCTCCAGGTACCCTTCGGGGTGTCCACCCGGAGTACGTGAGTTATGCGTAGCAAAGCTGGATAGCCTGTCGCCATAATTGCCACCAGCCCTGTAAATCTGTGTGGGCTGGTCGAGCCACTTCACCAACATGGTGTTGGGTTCGTGCTGAGCCCATTCAAGTCCGCCGTGCTCTCCGTATACCCTTATCTTGATGCCGTTTTCTTCACCGGCAGCAACCTGAGATGCCATGAGCACACCTGCTGCTCCATTTTCAAACTTCAACAACACGTTGCCGTCATCATCAAGCATCCTGCCTTCCACCATCACATTCAGATCCGCACAGATTTGGGATATTTTCAGTCCACTGATGTATTCTGCCAGGTGAGCGCAATGTGTTCCGATATCGCCCATGCAACCGCTTTTGCCGCTGCGCTTGGGGTCTGTTCTCCAGGCTGCCTGTGCATTGCCTTCGCGCTCTGAGAGTTTGCTGAGCCATCCCTGTGGATATTCCACCCAAACTTTCCTGACCTTACCGAGTTTGCCGGCAGCAATCATTTGCTTTGCCTGCTTTACGAGGGGATAGCCGGAATAGGTATGTGTCAGGCAAAGTACCCTTCCGGTAGCTTCCTGAATCTTTTTCAGTTCTTTGGCTTCATCCAGCGTAAAAGCAATGGGTTTTTCAATTACCACATCAAATCCATGCTCCATGGCCATTTTGGCAGGCGCGAAATGGGCAAAGTTGGGTGTAACGATGGTTACAAAATCCATCCGCTCGTCTGCAGGGAGCTGGCTTTCTTTGGTGATCATCTCATCAAACGTGAGGTAGGTGCGGCTTTCGGGGAGAAAAAGCGACTTTCCTGAATCCTTTGCGATATCCGGATTGATGCTCAGTGCACCACAAACCAGTTCTATGAGTCCGTCTATTCCTGCGGCATGACGGTGGATGGCACCGATAAAGGCATCCTTGCCTCCACCCACCATGCCCATTCTTAATTTTCTGTTCATTGCTGGAGATTAAAAAGGTTGTGTGAAAATATGGTCTTAAAAGTACAAAAAAAGAGGGGACAAATGCCCCCTCTCTTAAAATTTTATCATTTGCTATATCAGGCTGCCTGCTTCTTCTTTCCGAAGAAATACAATGCAGCAAAAGCTACAATCAGGATGCCGGGAAATATCAGCATATTGGAGAGCGTAGCCTGACCTGCTGCGAGGTCTGCTGCATCACCTGCCAGTCCGCTTGCTTCAGCAACCACTTTATTGTCCTGAATCCATCCGCCAATGATAGGCTGGAACATGGAAGAGGAGAACATGCCTATACCACCAAGGATAGAAAGACCCAGGGCGCCAGTCTGTGGCAGGTGCTGACCAACATAGCCAAGCATATTCGGCCAGAAATAACAGATACCCAGTGCGTAGAAAATGGCAGCAACATATAACATGTTACCACTCATGGTGCTGAGCATGTATATACCTGCAAGTCCGAATATCGCAGAACCGAGCAATACACCGGCAGTGTTCAGCTTTTCAACTAACGGTCCGGCAAAGTAACGACCAACAGCCATTAATCCGGTTACCAGGGCAAGTATCAGCATAGGGCTTGCACCGGCTTTGGCGAGGATAGGGCCAACCCATTGCTGGGGACCAAACTCGGAAATCGCAGTGAGGGCCATACAGGCTGCCATGAAGAGATACAAGGGGTTCAGCATCGCCTTGAAGTTGGCAAGGGCTGAGCTTGCTTCAGCTTTCGGCTGAGGAAATGCCTGTCCGAAGAACATAACAGCATAAATAACAGTTGGTATCAAAATTACCCAGATCTGTGCCTGCCAGGGGAGGCTGGCATCGGTCATGAATTTGGAAATCAACGATCCGAGAACGATACCACCCGGGAACCACATGTGGAAGCGGTTCAGCTTGCTGTGGAATTCGTTGCCGCTGTAAGAATCAGCAATCATGGGATTACAAGCTGCTTCAGTACAACCGTTACCGATACCAATCAGCAGCGTTGAAATCAGCAATACGTTGTAGCTGCTGGCATAGATGGTGGTCAGGATACCGATGGCGTGTGCCACGAAAGCCACCTGCATGATCAACTTTGGACCGAGCTGTGCATAAAACACACCACCCAAGATCATGGAAATGGGGAAGCCAAGGAACCACATGGAGTTGATGGTACCCAGCTGAACGGTGTCAAGGTTTAACTCTGTTCCCAGTTGTGTCAGGATACCTGCACGGATACTGAAGGAAAATGCAGTGGTGATGAGCGCAAAACAGCTCGCCCAGAACAGGCGGTTGGCATTGATCGTCTGATTCATAATTCAATTAGTTTGGTTAAGGGTTTATGGCAAAGCCGAAAATTGGATTTGAAAGCTAAATAAAGTTCGCCTTATCGCCAAAATTTTTAATAGACGGACAAACTTGAATGAAAAATGAGTTGAGCCTGCCTGCCGCAGGTTGGAGAATTCAGTTGAGAGAATAGCTTGTTCAGAAGAGCTGAAAAATATGTACATTAGGTTATTCTTTGACCCTTAATTCAACTTATTCATGAACTCCCGCCGCGTTGCCATTAAAAATCTCATGCTTGGTTCCATGTCTGCTTCTGCACTTTCTTCCTTCTCCACTGAGACCTCAGGTACTACTGCATTAAAAGGAAATATCAACCACGCTGTTTGCCGCTGGTGTTACAACACCATCCCCATGGAAGAATTCTGCCAGGGCGCGAAGGATATCGGCATTACCGGGATTGATCTGGTGGGACCAAAAGACTGGGAGACACTGAAAAAATATGGCCTCTATTCTTCCATGTGCAATGGTGCGGAAATCAGTCTGGTCGATGGTTTCAACGAAACGCAATTTCATGCAAAGCTGATCCAGAACTATACAGAGATGATTCCATTGGTGGCCAAAGCGGGTTACAAAAACCTGATTTGTTTCTC
>CANHUF010000190.1 GCA_947463715.1 Sphingobacteriales bacterium | reverse complement strand
CCCATGGTCATCCTCAAAGCCCACCATGCGTTGGAGAAACATGTGCTAACCAAGTGGCAGCTGCAGTGGAAAGACACACTGGCTCAGTTTTATGGAAACTGGCTGCATGAAGGACAAATCCTTGATCCCGTCATGCGCAACATTGAAGCCTTCCTCACATCTACCCAGCAAAATGTTACTGGAAAAGTTTTCATTCAGCTCATGCCCTACCGTTTTCATGTTGTTGGCATAGAATCCTCTTTTGATCTGATGAACAGCAGGTTCGGCAAATACGGGGAGATGAATTCCGGCTTTACCGGAGAGGATGTGCGCGGGTTCAGTAAGATTTTTGGAAACCAGACCATCATCTGGAACGCGGTTCAGGAAGAAAACAAACATCAGTAACCATGGAAAAGCAAATCCATATCGGCATCATGGGCGGAGCTGGTTATACCGGAGGAGAACTGCTCCGGCTCTTACTCAATCACCCTCATGCCCAAATCCGTTTCATTCACAGCAAAAGCAACGCCGGACAGCCTGTTTATAAAGTGCATACTGATCTGCTCGGTTCCACAGAGCTGGTTTTTTCGGGTGAAACAAGCGAGGATATTGATGTGTTGTTCCTCTGTCTGGGTCATGGAGAATCAGCCAGGTTGCTGCGCGAGACCTCATTCCGTGCTGGTATAAAAATAATTGACCTGGCCAATGATTTCAGGCTGGAAAAAGATGCAGTGACGGGTGACAGGCAATTTGTTTACGGACTGCCGGAACTTAATTTTGAAAAAATTCAAACAGCAGATAACATTGCCAATCCGGGTTGCTTTGCCACAGCTATTCAACTGGGCTTACTCCCGCTTGCACAAGCTAGCTTGCTTGGAGAAGTCTACACCACCGGCATTACAGGCTCTACCGGAGCGGGACAGTCACTCAGTGCAACAAGCCATTTCAGCTGGCGGGCAAATAATATACAGGCTTACAAAACACTGACCCACCAGCACCTGGGAGAAATTCACCAGTCGCTGGCACAGCTACAAGGTAATTCGTCAGCAGAAGTCAGCTTTGTTCCCTGGCGCGGTGATTTCACAAGAGGAATTTTCATCTCCTCCACTGTAAAATCCCAACTTTCACTGGAGGAAACAGTTGCCCTTTACAAAGCATACTACCAAAACCATCCTTTTACAACCATCTCCGACCAACAGATTCACCTGAAACAGGTAGTCAACACCAATAAGTGTCTGATACACCTCGAAAAAGAAGGCAACAAGCTGGTTATTCACAGTGTGGTAGATAACCTGCTCAAGGGTGCAAGTGGACAGGCTGTGCAGAACATGAACATTTTATCCGGACTGGATCAAACTGTTGGACTTCAGCTCAAATCATTAGCCTTTTAAAGCCAGGAACATGAAAGCATTCGTTATCTTCGGCGACTTTACCCCATTTGTTTGTGAACTGCCACAACAACTGAATGAACTACAGGAAAATAGCTCGGTTTTGCCAAGATCAAGGGTATTAAACTTTCTGCTAATATTGCCAACAACCTTTATACTGCATCATGAAACTATTTGACGTTTATCCGCTTAACAATATCACGATAACAAGGGCAGCCGGAAGCCGCGTTTGGGATGATCAGGAAACTGAATACCTCGACCTCTATGGCGGACATGCTGTAATCAGTATCGGCCATACCCAGCCCCATTGGGTGAACAGGATAACGGAACAATTGCACAAGATTGCATTCTATTCCAACTCCATCAAAATTCCCCTGCAGGAACAACTGGCTGAAAAACTGGGTCAGGTGTCTGGCAAATCAGACTTTGCTCTTTTCCTCTGTAACTCGGGTGCTGAAGCCAATGAAAATGCGCTCAAACTAGCCTCCTTTCACACCGGAAGAAAAAAAATTATTGCATTCAAAAAAGCATTTCACGGCAGAACCTCCCTTGCGGTAGCTGCAACAGATAATCCCGCTATCATTGCTCCAGTCAACCAGACAGAAAACATTGATTTTCTTCCTTTCAACGATACAGATGCGCTGGAAGCCCATTTCAGTAAATACGGTGAGCAGGTTGCTGCAGTGATCATTGAGGGCATTCAGGGCGTAGGCGGCATCAATGTGGCAGACAACGCTTTTTTGCAGGCTATCCGGAAACAATGCGACCACTATGGTGCCATATATATAGCAGACAGTGTGCAATGTGGATATGGCCGTACAGGAAAGTTTTTCAGTCATGATTTTGCGGGCGTTGATGCAGACATTTATACCATGGCAAAAGGAATGGGCAATGGATTTCCCATTGGCGGGATTATTGTCAGTCCGAAAATACCAGCCAGACATTTCATGCTGGGCACTACATTTGGTGGTAACCACCTGGCATGTGCCGCTGCACTTGCCGTACTGGAAGTTATTGAGAAAGATAAGCTGATGGAGAATGCCGTGTTAACCGGTCAATTCCTGATGGCCGAGTTGCAGGCAATACCGGAAATTAGCGGTGTTCGCGGACGCGGACTGATGATTGGCTTTGATGTGCCGGAAAGCCATAAAAACCTCAAAAAGAATTTGTTAAACGATTATAAAATTTTCACAGGGGAAGCAAAACCCAATGTAATCCGGCTACTACCTTCACTGGCACTGAACATGGAGGATGCTGCCACATTCATTGCCTCCCTTAAAGCTGCGATTGCCAACTACCAACATTAGTTACATGAAACAATTCATTTCCGCACATGATGTTACAGATATCCAGGAACTCATAAACCAGGCACTGGCTTACAAAGCCAATCCATGGAAAGACGAAACGCTGGGTAAGCACAAAAGGCTTGGATGTCTGTTCCTGAACCCCAGCATGCGAACCAGGCTAAGCACGCAAGTAGCCGCGCAACAGCTGGGTATGGAAACCGTCATTTTCAACGTGGGAAGTGAAGGCTGGGCCCTGGAATTTGAAGATGGCGCCATCATGAACGGCACAACAGTGGAACATGTAAAAGATGCTGCCCCAATAATGGGAAAGTATTTTGATATCCTAGCAATACGCACCTTCCCCGGACTAAAAGACAGGGAAGCAGATTATGGAGAACATATCATCAAACAATTCATAAAGTACGCAGGCATACCTGTGTTAAGTCTGGAAAGTGCTACCCTGCATCCTTTACAAAGCCTCACAGACCTGATTACCATTCAGGAAAGCATAGCGCATACTGCGCTACAAAAGCCAGATATACTGGAGAGGAAACCTAAGATTGTACTCACCTGGGCACCGCATGTAAAAGCCCTTCCGCAATGCGTTGCCAACAGTTTTGCCCAATGGGTCAATGCATGGGGACAAGCAAATTTTATCATCACACACCCCAAAGGCTATGAGTTGGATGAGCAGTTTACCAATGGCGCAAAAATTGAATACGATCAGGATAAGGCACTTGAAAATGCCGATTTCATCTACGTAAAAAACTGGAGTGCATACCACCCGTATGGAACCCTGCCACCCGCTGGAGGTGAATGGATGTTAACAAACGAAAAAATCAGGCATACATGCAACGCCAGGGTAATGCATTGCCTGCCTGTAAGAAGAAATGTGGAATTGTCAGACGAAATACTCGATGGGCCCAACAGCCTCATCACGCAGGAGGCCTCCAACCGGGTATGGGCTGCTCAGGCAGTTCTTTCAAATATGCTTCAAAACAAATGAACGAAACGCTATATATTATCAAAGTCGGCGGCAACATCATAGACGATGCAGCGAGGCTGGACTCTTTTCTTTCCGCTTTCTCCCTGATAAAGGGCAAAAAGCTATTGGTGCACGGGGGAGGCAAACTGGCTACTAAGCTTGCCGCAGACCTCAACATTCCACAACAGATGGTGGATGGCAGACGCATCACAGATGCTGCTACCCTAAACATTGTGACCATGGTATATGCAGGATTGATCAACAAACAAATTGTTGCAGCCCTTAATGCAAAAGGCACACCCGCAATTGGCCTCACCGGTGCTGATGGAACATGTATCCTGGCTCATAAAAGGGTTCACCCAACCATAGATTACGGTTTCGTTGGGGATGTGGATAATATAAATACAAAAATGCTCAGCACCCTGCTGGATCAGGAACTGAGCGTGGTTATGGCCCCAATTACCCAGGATTTAGCAGGACAATTACTGAATACCAACGCAGATACCATAGCACAGGAACTTGCAAAAGCACTTGCCCTGCACTACGAAACCACCCTCATCTATTCCTTTGAAAAGAAAGGAGTTTTGCGGGATATCAGCGATGAAAACAGTGTTATTCCTGTTATAACACGGGAAAACTTTGAACAACTCAAAGCAGAAGATGCCATCTTTGCCGGTATGATTCCAAAACTGGAGAATGCCCTTAAGGCCGTTGAAGCCGGAGTAAGAAAAGTTATCATCGGTGATGCCATGGACCTGCATGAACTGATAACAGGAACGAACGGAACTGCCATATGCTGACATAGAAAAACAATACGCATGTCAACAGAAATATATTCATTACAACGTGCGCTGGGATTGCTCGAGCAACTCATCGCAACGCCATCATTTAGCCGCGAAGAAGCTGCTACTGCTGCAATTATTGAAAAACATCTGGAAAATAGTGGCATCAGCTCATACAGGCTGATGAATAACGTTTATGCCCTTAACAAGGATTTCAATCCCCAATTACCCAGCATCCTCCTCAATTCCCATCATGATACCGTGAAACCTGCCAAAGGATACACCACTGATCCTTTCACACCAACACTTGCTGATGGCAAACTCACCGGACTTGGAAGCAATGATGCCGGTGGTCCGCTCGTAGCCCTCATTGAAACATTCATTCACTTTTATCCAAAAACAGCACTCCCCGTCAATTTCATACTCGCTGCAACAGCGGAGGAGGAGATATCCGGAAAAAACGGGATTGAACTGCTTTTGCAGGACAGTGAATTTCTAAGCAAACTGCAGGGGTCAGCCATCATGGGTGCCCTGGTAGGTGAACCAACTAAAATGGAAATGGCCGTAGCGGAAAGAGGTTTACTGGTGATTGATGGAATAGCAACCGGAAAAGCCGGTCATGCGGCAAGGGAGGAAGGTGAAAATGCCATAACCATTGCACTTCAGGATATTATGCATATCCATGAAACAAATTTTGACAAGGTCTCAACACTACTTGGTAAAACCACTGCCAAGGTTACTGTTATTGAAACAGAAAACAAAGCCCACAATGTTGTTCCGGCGCAATGCAGATTTGTAGTAGACGTCAGGGTCAATGAATTATACACCTTTGATGAAGTCATGGAAATCTTGAGGAGTAAGGTGCGGAGTGAACTTATGAACCGAAGCTTCAGGCTAAAATCTTCCATGATACCGCTGGAACACCCACTCGTTATGGCAGGCCATGCCATGGGATTGCCCCATTATGGCTCCCCTACTACCAGTGACAAGGCATTGATGCCTTTCCCTGCTTTAAAAATTGGTCCGGGTGATTCTG
>CANHUF010000189.1 GCA_947463715.1 Sphingobacteriales bacterium | reverse complement strand
TGCATTGGCAAACTGTTCTTCAATTAGAACAGCCATATCTACTTTTTTATCCTGAGCAAATATTTGTGTGGAAAATGCTCCCAAAAATGCCAATGCTATAAAGTATCTTTTTTTCATTTTAAAAAATTATAATACAATAAATATAATGAGATTAACTTCAAATCTTTTAATTAAACCCAAATTTTATTAAGCCCTCATTGGTTACTCATTAAACTACTAATTTCCAGCCTGATGAAAATGCAAATTGAATGCATCAATGTATTTGTTCAACTTGGAGGCAAGCCGGTTCTTAAGCATATAAACCTCCTCATTGATACTGATGAAAACCTGGCCATAACTGGTGAAAGTGGAAGCGGAAAATCAAGTCTGGCAAGGGCTATAAGCCAAAAGATTTTCTTCAGGGGAGAAATCAGTTTTCTATCAGCGGATGGACAAAAACTATCACCTCACATCATCTTGATTGAACAACAGCATGAGTTTAAAAACAACAGCAATGTCAGTAACTTCTATTACCAGCAAAGGTTTAACTCGTGTGATGCTGATGATGCGCTTACAGTAGAGGCTGAACTGACCAAACTGCAATCTGGCATTAATGATGAATGGATTAGTTTGCTGGGACTGAAACCCCTTCTCGATAAGCCCATGATTCAGTTGTCTAATGGAGAAAACAAAAGGCTACAGCTTGCAAAAGCACTCATACAGGAACCAGAATTGTTAATACTGGATAGTCCGTTTACTGGTCTGGACATTGCAGGAAGAGCATTACTCATTGATATTATCAAACAACTGATTGATAAGGGAATCAGAATAATACTCATTGCTCCCCTCAGGGAGATACCGGATTATTTTGATAAAACAGCTGTTCTGAAAAATGGAATACTAGAAAGAATTTACAGCAAGGGAGAAATCGGAATAACCGGACAAACTTTGAATAGCGATGCGGCTACTCTTTCTGAAAACCAAGTCAATGCCATAAAGGACATTTATGCGCTTCAATCCTTTCCATTCAATGAAGTTGTTCGTATGAACGACGTCAATATCTCCTACAATGGAAAAAGTATTTTAACCAATATCAATTGGACAATTAAAAAAGGTGAACGTTGGGCTGTTTCCGGTCCAAATGGCGCTGGTAAATCTACTTTGCTTAGCCTGATCACAGCAGATAACCCACAGGCATATGCCAATGATATATGGCTGTTTGAACGGAAAAGAGGATCGGGCGAGTCAATATGGGAGATCAAAAAAAATATAGGATACGTTTCGCCTGAACTGCATCTTTATTTTGATAAAGGCATAAGTGTATTTGATGCTGTGGCATCAGGACTGTTTGATACAATCGGACTGTTCAGAAAACCAAGTAACAGTCAGGTTGAAAAAATCAATGCCTGGCTGAATGTACTCGGAATTGAAGAACTTAGAACACGTATGATGCATCAGCTCTCTTTAGGGCAGCAAAGGTTGGTAATGCTCGCAAGGGCTTTGGTAAAAGCGCCTCCACTCCTTATCCTTGATGAACCCTGTCAGGGTCTGGATAGTACACAAACAAATGGCTTCAGATCATTGATCGAAGCCATTTGTCAGGTTTCTGACACAACCTTGATTTATGTAAGTCACTACATAAATGACATTCCAAACTCCATTCAACAGAAATTAAATTTAAGAGAGGGGAATGCTATACAGGAACTTAACTAACAACAGATAATGTTGTTCCTGTAACCTGTAAATTCTTCTTGATAAGTCCTGTAGTAGCAGGGCCATTTTTCAGGGTGCCATCTGCATTAAAATTTGATCCGTGCAGGGAGCAGTTGAAAGTGCTGTTGGTCTTTACAAACGTAACAGTGTTACCTCTGTGCGGACATTCGTTGTTAAAGGCAATAAAACTTGCAGCTACATTGCCAGTTGCAGTTCTAACTACAATAATTCCTTTGTCTGATACATAATCTCCAACAGCTGTGATCTGTGTAGAGAGATTGACAGTCAACAATGCTGGCGTTGTTGGTGTCGTTGGCGTAGTTGTCTCTTCCTTTGAACAGGCATTCATCATGCAGGCTACGCAGGTGAGTCCGATACCACCTCCCAATTTACCGAGGAATTCTTTCCTTTCCATAGAGCTTTATTTATTTAATTAAAGATGAGTTATTAGTGGCTCCACCAGAAATTGGATAGAGTAAATCTATTACGAAAAACGCAATATTGGAAAAAATTATATGACTACTTAAAAACTCTATAAGAATTTGACAATTTTATGACAATTTGAAGTTAAAAATCAATTTTATATCCAAATACCGGAATCCTACCTAAGAGATAAGAATAAACGATAGTGCCGCTTGCCGCATCATAACGCTGGCCAATCTGATTTTTTCTGTTCATTGCATTTTGCATACCCAGTATAAAACTACCCGATAAGCCCTGTCTTTGAACCTTCCATTGAACCTGAAAATCAATCCTGAAAACCGGTTTTAACTTATCCGTATAAACTTTACCAGCCTGTAAAATGGTTGTCCGTTGCAACCTTGATTTAACCAGATCAATTGGAGAAACCCGAACTCCACCTGCTGCTATTAATTTTATATCCAGACCAATGGAGGATGTTTTCCGCTTGCCGTAAGTCCATTCTTTGCCAGTAGCCAGGGTAAATGATGAGTTTGAATTGTAGCGGGTACTGCGCCAGATATTATCTGATGCGCGGTAAGTTGACTGATACAAACTCAATGTACTCAGCAGATAAAACCTGTTATTCAAAAAACGCTCCAGTGTAAACTCAAATCCCCTATTCAAGCCATTGCCCTTGTTGACCAGTCGCTCAATGGCAAAATCATCAACCATGTTGATAACACTGTAACTTGAAGCAACTGAAGCCTGGACGGGGATTCGACTTAACCACTGATAATATGCTTCAGACTTTAAATTCCAAAATTTCCCAAACTGTATCGTATATCCCAACACATAATGCCGGGCCTGGCTAAAATCAAGGTTTTGATTTGGCATGATAGTGTCAGTACCAACCCTTATCCTTGCAAAATAATTTCCGATAGGCTGAGTCTGAGCATGAGTGCCAAGTCCGAATGACAGGTATTGCCCCTGCCCAGTCATCCATCTCAAACCTGCACGTGGTCCTACAGAACCTTTTTTATTCAACGCAAAGTATTGTCCATGCAGGCCCAGCTGAAATGATAGCCGATCACCGGGATCCCATTTCCACTGCAGGAAATAATTCGTTAATCTGGTATTCCCGGTCATCCTTACCTTATCCCTGAGCATATTCCCTGCAGCCTCCCGCTGTAATAAATCAAACCCTTTGCCACTGCTGTACAGTCCTGTTTTTATTACCTGTTTTTTAGTGAGCTTATGGGTCAGCACAGTAGAAAATATATGATTGCTTTCAGAGAAACGATTTTTGCGGGTGAAGATGACCGGACCTGCAAAAGCATCAAGTCTACTGTCTTCCTCTCTGTACCCAGACCCGTTGATACTGTAGATAGTTCTAACCAAACTCTTGCTGCCCAAACGAACCTGATGTGAAAAACCGACCATCCCCGCATCAGCTTTATCAAGCGTTCCCCTTCGTGTAGACGGATCATTCAGCCAGTCAGACTCCTTTTTAGCCAATTCATCTTCCTGCAAACTCAGTCCGCCAAAACCAAATATTGAAAATGCTCCTGCCTTTCCAGCAGGTAAATAAATATTAAAAGAGAGGTCCTGAAAAGAAGTTTTGTCGTCAGAAATTTTGAAACCCAACTGCTGCATCAGGGTTAGGAATCCATAACGGTAATTGATCAGGTATGAACCACCATAGCCTTTTTTAAAATAACCCTCAGTAGCAAAATCAAGACCGATTGTACTCAGGGAAATAGTGTGTTCACGTTTGTCTTTGTTACCCTTACGTAGCCGGATATCGAAAACTCCTGAAAGGGCATTGCCATATTCTGCTGGAAAAGCACCTGAAAGAAAGTCTGAATTAGCAAGCAACTGGGCACTCAAAATGGAGATTGCTCCACCTGATGTGCCAACCCTGGCAAAATGATTGGGATTAGGAATATCAACACCTTCCATTCGCCATAACAATCCGTTTGGAGCATTCCCGCGTATGATTAGTCCGTTTCCATCACCAGCTGCGCTTACTCCGGCAAAAGCCGTTGCTATCCTGGAAGGATCGTTGAGACCGGCAGCAAACCTCCTGGTTTCATCAACACTAAACATGCGTCCGCTTACCATAGACATGTCATTCAGGGGACGACTTTTATTCAAATTCGAACGGATAATGATTTCCCTGGTTTGTGTAACCGCATCTTCCATCTCCACATTCAGGAACAACTCTTTACCTGATTCGAGATTGACATTATTCATTTGAATCTGCCGGTACCCGACAAACGTAACGCGAAGGATGTACCTACCAACAGGTATTTCACGAAATTGAAAAAAACCGTTACTATCAGCCACTGCCTGACGGATATTGGTTCCTTCCAGCATCACCGATGCTCCCTTCAATGGCAGTTGAATTGCTCGGTCAACTACATATCCTTTGATAGACTGACGAGGGGTTTCCTGCGCAAAGCTATACTGAAGCTGAAAAAAACTTAGTAAGCAGATCGAAAAAGCAGATTTAAAGCTGAAAACACCCATAAGGCAATTTATCAACCATTATATTACAAATAAAAAAAATATATATTAATATTTTTTAACGATATTGTTACAAAGCTATTGATGGAGAATCATGTGATTATGGAACCCCTGACACCAATTTGGTGGGCCTGCATCGCAACTGTTGTTGGTATCATTGTCATTCTGGTGTCTTTACCCTTCTGGGCTTCATGGGCAAAACATAAATACTATACCCGGGCCATTGCAATTTTGCTGATAGTAAATCTGGTGATTGAAAACACCTATGCCATATGGATTGGAAGCTGGTCTTTAAAAAACAACCTTCCACTTCACCTGTGCGGTATCAGCAACATCATTGGCATGATTTTATTATTCAGGTTCAATACCGCGCTGGCACAGGTGTTTTTCTATTTCGGACTAACCGGTGGAATACACGCTATGATTACCCCAGAATTTGATCTGGGTGATCAGGGTTTTTTCTTCTACAGTTACTTTATTACGCATGGCAGCCTGCTCCTGATATGTTCATTTATGATTATTCACCACAGGTTTAGACCTGAAAAAAACTCCTGGCTAAAAACATTTGTGATCATCCAATTTATAGCCCTGGGGATTGGATTATTCAACTGGAGCACAGGCTCAAACTACATGTTTCTTTCGAGCCCTCCAATCGTAGACAATCCATTGATCATCGGAAACTGGCCCTGGTATATACTGGTTTTTGAAGCTTTAGCAATCATGCATTTCTTCCTGTTTTACAAATTATTCAGGTTAATCAAATATTAGGTATATTCGTTTATGTGTAAATAGTACACTAACATAAACGAATCATGAAAAAGACATTACTGCTTTCCAT
>CANHUF010000188.1 GCA_947463715.1 Sphingobacteriales bacterium | reverse complement strand
ATTAAAAAATCATAAAACTGAATCAGCTACCCTTTTGAATATGATTAAAAATTAAACACGACGCTTTTTAGGAGGACGGCAGCCGTTATGGGGCATAGGAGTGATATCCTTGATCATAACAACTTCGATACCTGAATTAGCCAATGCACGAATGGCACCTTCACGTCCGGCACCTGGACCCTTAACATAAACATCAACACGCTTAAGACCTGCTTCCAGAGCTACCCTTGCACAATCCTGAGCGGCCATTTGAGCTGCATAAGGCGTGTTCTTCTTAGATCCTCTGAAACCCATTTTACCAGCACTGCTCCAGGAGATAACCTGGCCAGCCTTGTTGGTTAAACTGATGATGATGTTGTTGAAAGATGCGTTGATGTGCGCATCACCGAAACTGTCGACTTTTACAATTCGTTTTTTCGCAGCAGCTTTTGCGCTGTTTTGTTGTGCTTTTGCCATACATTAATTATAGGTACTCAAAAAATATAGCCTTTTCAGGCCCTGTTCAACCCTAACCTGCACCCGGTTTCCGGCATTGAACAGCAAATTACTGGTGCAATATATTGACAATCGGGCTGTGGTATAAACCACAACCCAATTATTTTACTTCTTAGGAGCCTTCTTTTTACCGGCAACTGTTTTACGCTTTCCTTTCCTTGTACGGGAATTGGTTTTAGTACGTTGTCCGCGCAAAGGAAGACCCTTACGGTGACGAAGACCACGGTAACAGGCTATGTCAAGCAGGCGCTTGATAGACATTTGAACTTCAGAACGCAGCTGACCTTCAACTTTAAACTCATTGGTAATGATATTTCTGATGGCATTGAGCTCATCATCATTCCACTGGTTTACTTTCTTGCTGAAATCAATCCCCGCCTTAGACAAAATGTACTGGGCTGTGGATTGTCCGATGCCATAGATATAAGTGAGACCAATCTCACCCCTTTTATTCTTCGGCAAATCAATACCTGCAATACGAGCCATAATCTTTTATTGTATTTAATCGTTTAATTGAGAATTAGATCAACCCTGACGTTGCTTGTAACGTGGATTCTTTTTGTTGATCACATACAGCTTGCCCTTGCGGCGAACAATCTTGCAGTCTGCACTGCGCTTTTTGATGGATGCTCTTACTTTCATATACCTGTTTTGTGCTCCTGAGAGCAGTTTTTATTTATACCTGAAAATTATCCTTCCTCTTGTAAGGTCATAAGGACTCATTTCGACCCCAACCCTGTCTCCGGGTAAAATACGGATGTAGTGCATCCTCATTTTTCCGGAAATAGTAGCCAGTATCTCATGCCCGTTTTCCAGCTTTACTTTGAACATGGCATTGCTTAATGCTTCTACGATGTTTCCGTCCTGTTTGATGAGCGCTTGTTTGGCCATAGTTTTTGGGAGCGCAAAGATAACAAAATCAATACAATTGATAAAATTTTCTTTGAGGTTATTTTACCCTTTTTTTAATTGCTCCTTTTACAAAGATAAGTCAAAAAAAAGAGGCAGTAAAAAACTGCCTCTAATAAACTGTAAATCAATTAATTACATCCCCGGAAACAATGGCCTTGCCACTTCTCTGAACGGCCAAGGAACAGCAGCTAAGATGAGAACAAGTGCAATTATAAAATACCTAAAGGCTTTTTTATACTTGGTTTCATCATCTACAGATTTTTTTGCCATCCCGTGACCTAATGTGATCATTACAATAGCAAGAATCATTGTACTCGGGTGTTCAACAAGAAAAAATCTGGAAACTTTGTCTTTCATCACAGAACCAAATGAAGTATAATCCGTACTCAAAAACCCTATCCTACCCAAAGCCCACTGGTACAACCCCAATAACAAAGTAATATGTGAAGCGATCATGGTAAACAACCAGATCTTTTTGTCGCCTGCTGCAAATTGCTTTCCGCTTTTCCAGCCTGAATAACTTTTGTAGATTGAGACCAGTAGTAAAATCAGAATAACCCATCTCAGGAGGTTATGCAAGTGTACTAAACCTGTTTGCATAAATGTTAGTTTTATTTTTTCAAAAGTAATGTATGCACACCAATTCTGTAAATAAAACAAGCAATATAAATTGTACAATTCATTCTGATTATCTTGCAGCATGGCAGCGCTTCAATTCAAAGTAGAAAAAACTGATATCCAATCCAAGGCCCGTGCCGGTACCATTACTACCGATCACGGCATCATCAAAACCCCCATATTCATGCCTGTAGGCACCGCAGGAACGGTTAAAGCCGTTTCCCAGCAACAATTGAAAGAGGATGTGGGTGCACAGATTATTTTAGGGAATACCTACCACTTATACCTCCGTCCAGGCCTGGAAGTTCTTCGTTCTGCCGGTGGATTGCATGCCTTCAATGGCTGGGACAGGCCAATATTGACTGATAGCGGCGGATACCAGGTTTTCTCGCTTGCTGCCAACAGAAAAATAAGCGAAGATGGCGTAATGTTTCAAAGTCACATTGATGGCTCCAAACACCTATTCACTCCGGAAAAAGCCATTGATATACAAAGAACAATAGGTGCAGATATCATCATGGCATTTGATGAATGCCCACCCTACCCGAGCGACTATAAATATGTAAAATCATCCATGGAGCTAACCCATCGCTGGCTCGATAGGTGTTTCAGGCAGATGGAACAAACTGAACCTCATTATGGCTATAGCCAAAACTTATTCCCGATAGTACAGGGAGGAACTGAAAAGGACCTGCGTAAGGCTTCCTGTGAATATATTGCTTCAAAAAATGCTGTGGGTAATGCCATTGGTGGATTGAGTGTGGGTGAACCAACAGCCATGATTCATGATTACTGTTCCTGGTCTTGCGAACACCTTCCCGAATCCAAACCACGGTATTTAATGGGTGTTGGCACGCCTGCAGACCTGTTGGAATGCATTGCAGCGGGAGTTGACATGTTTGATTGCGTGATGCCCACCAGAAATGGCCGTAATGCCATGCTTTTCACAACGGAGGGAATCATAAATATAGACAACAAAAAATGGGAGACAGATAACAGTGTGCTGGATCCCGGACTGAACAATAACATTTCCGGCTATTACTCAAAAGCATACCTCAGGCATCTTACAAAAAGCAAAGAAATACTTGGATTAACCATCGCCAGTATTCAGAATCTGGCTTTCTATCTATGGCTTGTAACCGAAGCAAGAGAAAAAATTATCTCAGGTGAATTTTACAGCTGGAAAGAATCCATGCTTCCCCGGATTATGAAGCGACTTTAGTTGTGAGGACAATTTACAACTAACGGCTGATTCAGGTTAACTCACAATGAAAAAACACAACCTAGCTGCATATTCCTTTCAGGAGATGGATTATAATACCTGCCTCCGAATGCATTGAGGTCGTTGCCAAGACTGTAATTCATGTTTCCGATGTTATCAAACAACAAGAATACTGATGTTCTGACCTTCTTGAGTTTTCCATTCCAGCTTAGTTTTCCGGCCCATAACCTGTATGGATCAGCATAAAAAGTATTGGCATCTGTAAGGGGAATCCGGCCTGCGTAACTAAAATTCACATTAAGTTCAAGCCTTTTCAAAAAACCAATCTGAGCTGTAAGTCCATATAGTTCATCTGGAATTCCAGCTATTTTTTTGCCAGAAAAATCTGTTCCGGCAGAAACATATCGACCAAAACTGAAGTCATTAAGCGTAAGTGATTGTGTGCACTGAATCCTTTGAAAGAAGCTTCCTGTTGGCCTGTTCAGGAGCAAAATCGACAATTCACCTTCAAAACCTTTTTGGATTGTACTGCCTGCATTGACAAAAAATTCAGCCCCTGCAGAATTGGTTTGCCTGACTATGGCATCTTTCAGGTTGAATTGAAAAAATGCTGCAGTTAGCTGTATTTTCCCATGATTCGTTAACCACTTCATCCCAACTTCTTTATTCCAACCGTATTCTGCTTGCAATCCGCTGTAGAGTCCGCCCGCGCTTGGTCTGATTTCAGCAATACCCGGAGCGGAATACCCTTTTGAAAATTGTCCATAAAAACCTATCCCATTCCATGGTTCAAACATCAGTGCAACCCTGGGTAATAACTGTTGTTTAAAATCAACGGGCACTTTACCATTTGCAGGTAATCCTGTTGTGCGTTCGATACTGTAAGTAAAATTATTCAGACTAAGCCCTGTTTGCAGTTGAATCATCTTTAAGGGCGACCAGTTAAGTTGTGTAAACAAAAACTGTTGGCGGGCAATAACCTCATCGCGAACCAGGTTACCGGTTGCAACACCTTGTTTATTGCCTGTACTGTCTATCCGGTATCCACCGCGTTGTATTTCAAAACCACTGACCCATTGTAAAGGCATGGATCCTTTTTGCTCATAAACGACTTTCGTTCTCAGTCCAACATTAGATTCAATTCTTTTCTCATAGTTGCTTATAAACGGATTTTTAAACCTGGTTAATCCGGTTGTAATGGAAGAAACCATCTGCCATTTTTCCCCCATCTTATAGCTATTGGTAAAACCTAAAAGTGCAGTTTGATTGAAGATGGCAGTTTTTTGCGCCTCAGCGGAAGGAAATATACCTGCTGCTGGTCTTGCCTGTCTGGGGTTGGCATTTCGCTGACTTAGGTTCAATCCGCCGGGTGTTTCATATTCAAGATCTGTCAGTAAAACCATCAACTCAGAACTCATCTTAGAAGCAGTCTGGGTTTTGAGTCTTAATAAGACATTATCTTTTCGCAAAGCGCTTTGATCCCGGAAACCTTTTGCCTGGGAATGTCCCTGAGAAATGGAGAATGTTATACTTTTCTTATTCAGCTGATATTGAACAGATTCATTCAGGGTACCAAATCTTCCTCCGCTGATCATTCCTCTGAAAGCTGAAGTGTCTGTTGAAAAAGCAGGCAATAAATCACTTCCGCCAAGCAAAACTGCACCACCTGTTCCTGCTCCGTACATACTTCCTGCAGGTCCTTTTATCACTTCGGCCTGCCCGATCATGTTGGCGTCAAGTAAATTGATGTATGTATTCCCACCCGCATCTGTTAAGAGGAAATCATCCAGATACACCTTGATATTCCTTACACCAAACGGCGAACGCAAGAGGCTACCGCGAATGGAGAGTCGGTAACTCCCTGGAGAACGTTCCTCCATCCTAACCCCTGCAATCTGATTGAGTGCAGGCAAGAGACTGTAGGTTGAAACGGCTTGTAGTGATTTACGATTCAAGTAACTTACTGCAGCAGGAATTTTTAAAGTGCCTGCATTGGTTTCATAGCCTTTCAGAACTACACCTTGCATTGATAGAACTGAGTCGGCAGTTTCCTGAGCTGTCACAGATTTGAAAAGAAACAATAAAACAAGTAGTTTAATTCTCACCATAACAGCATTTGTAGACAAAAAAAAGCCCGGATAAACCGGGCTGTTGATCAAATATCATTATTTAACAAGGTACATGACTTCTTTAACCAGTCTGACAGTTCTGGCTACGTCAGGCAGGTATGCTGCTACCAGATTT
>CANHUF010000187.1 GCA_947463715.1 Sphingobacteriales bacterium | reverse complement strand
TTCAATACCTGTTTCAGTTTGATAAATCTATTCTTATCAAAAAAACTGACTTGTTCATGGGAAATGGGGTACGGTTCCTGCAGGAATTTAAGTATCGAGGCCGGGATAGGTGACATACAAATGAATTTGGATGTGAACTTAAGCAAAATGCCCCTCAAATGAGGGGCATTTTGCAAGAAAAACAGAAAATTATTGCTTCATGATTTTGTAAGTATAAAAACCAGGATTAGTGAGATCCAATGCAATTTTGTAAGTACCTGCACCAGGTAATACAAGGTTAGCACCATTGTATTCCAGTGAATTATCTGTATTGTTATCGCCCATATTTACACCCCAGTCGCTGTTGGCGCGGAATTTGAATTCTTCGCGACCACCAACTGTAACGGTTCCTTCCCAAATACTGTTGTTCAGCGTCATGGCAATATCGCTACCCCAACCGGTGAATCCACCGATTAAAGACCAGGTAGTTTGTGCAATTGTAAACTTGTTGGTTGAAGTATTGGCATTAATCCTGAAGAAACCTTCTCCTGGAAATTTCAGGTTACCACCTGAAGTGCTCAGGTTTCCGTTTCCACCATCACCAAAATTAGTTCCATTCCAGTCGGCCTGTGATGTCAATTTGAATTCATAAGAACCACCTGGTTTGATATAAACATAACCTTCATGATCACCATCTTTTTTAGCAGATGCAATCTGTGGTGCAGCACCTGGATTCCATCCCTGATAATCACCTGCAACCCATAACAAACCGATTTCCTGAACCAATGTCATGGTGAATTTTCCGGATTGAAAATCCATTCTCAACTTGTACATTCCTGTTTTATCCGGGCCAGGGAAATTGTCAGAAAGATTGAATCCAAAATCACCTCCTTTATTTAAACCTGTTGCATTATTATCTTTAACGGAATATTTATTGCTCCAGTCGCCATTAACAGGCAAACAGAGGAATTGCTGTCCACCTTTCAGGTAAAAAGTACCCTCATAGGTAACAGAATCAATTCTGTTGAATTGCTGGGATGGAGTGGGAACAGGATTATTCCAGCCACCTGCTGTTGCTGAACCTACCAGGAAAAGTTGCTTGGAAGTGGGTGGGGTTACCTTCGGAGGAACAACATAGGGGGTATATCTCAGTGCAACTGCATTTGAGAATTTACGCTCATTGTTATTAGACATGGAAGAAATAATCCGTGCTTCCATGTTGTATTGCTTATTGTACTGAAAACCTAATCCCAGTGCAATTTCATTCAATTCCTTAGCTGTAAATGAAGCAGCCAAAACACCTGTAAGCATCTTCTGTGATGCACGCGAGAAGTTTCTGCCTGCCGAGTCAATTTCCACAATATACTTTACTGTACTTGAATCTACAGAATACTTGGGGTCTGTCCAAGAATAAGATAATACAGTCTTCAGTGAGTCTGCAGGAGCAGGTGCTATAGTGGATGCAGAAGCTGTAAGGAATGCATTGCCTGCAGTATTATAGATTGTAAGAGGTTCGATCTTTTCACACGAGGCGAGCATCATGACAGCCAAGACCAGATAGGATCCGAAATTAATAAGCTTTTTCATGTTTAATTTTTTTTTGTTTCCTTATTGTTTGGTCACAGTGAATTTTCCTGTTTGGAAATCAACGCTGATTTTGTATTTACCTGAAGTGGGTCCAACAAAAGCAGGATCTGCATCCTTTTTCTCAAAAGTGCCTCCATTGGCATTTCCTTCCACCATGTGGTATTGTGTACCCCACACACCATTTTCCTGAATGAGTTTGTATGCTCCTCCTCCTACGAAAGTGGCAACCAACTCATACAGTGTTTCTGAAACTTTGGTAAATTTTTGTGTGGCGTCAAATGGAGAAGGCAATGGATTATTCCAGCTGGAAGCAACTGCATCACCAATGATCCAGAGGGTTCCTGCAGTAGGAACAGGCACTTTGGGAGGAGGTGCAAATGGCGTAACATTAAACTTCATGACGTTTGATGAGAGTTTTGTAGCTGAGGCACCCAGAGAAGCTGTAATACGAACTTCAACAGCAGCCGGACTATTCAACTTCAGCTGAAGGTCGCTGAGGATGATGTTGAATTCTTTTTGTGTATAAGAAACACTCAGCTCTTTGCTGATAGACACAGCCTTTTTATTGGCACCATTAAAGCTTTGTCCTGCTACATCAATTTCAAGGGTATAATTTACATCCTGACTACTTACACCGGATGCAAAATCATAGTCGGGGTTTGTCCAGCTAAACTTAACAGCAGCATTATTTTCAGTGGCAAATCCGAGTGGAATGGTTCCTGAAACAGAAGCAGTTAATACTGGCGACTTTCCACCAAGGAAGATTTCCCTGTCTTCCTCCTTGCTGCAGGAGGCGAATATAACCGTTGCTGAAACGGCGATCATCAATTGTTGAAATATCTTTTTCATATAACTCAATTTAGTTGAATGAGATTAATAACCTGCATTTTGTTTGATGTTTGGATTGGAAGAAACATCTGCAGAAGGTATTGGGAAAAGATTTCTGAAAGCAGCTACACCTGTTCCACCTCTTACGCCACCTTTCCAGGGCCAGAGGTATCCTCCGTCTGTAAATTTAGCATAACGAATCAGGTCTGTTCTGCGATGACCTTCCCAGTATAGTTCCCTTGCACGCTCATCTAACACAAAATCAGGCGTAAGTGCTGGCGCGGTGATATTACCATTGGCATTGCCATAGGCACGCTGCCTGATGATGTTTATATAACCAACAGCTGCTGCTTTATCTGCTGCAGAACCAACTCTTGCGGCAGCTTCAGCATAAATCAGGTATTGCTCAGATAATCTGAATATCGGAAAATCAATATCTACCCAGGTTAAATTAGAACCAACCGTGTTATTTTTCTTCACATTTCTGAATTTGGAAATAGCATATCCATCTTTGAAATTAGTCAGATCGTTGATTTCCATATTTTGTCCCTGCGTGAAGAACTGTGCTCTTTTATCAGCTGAACCATTAACATCAGGAAATAATGCCGGAAGGTTTTTGGTGGTACGCAGACCAAACCATCCACCATCGATTCCATATTCTGCTGCAGTCATATCACCACCTACAGGCGCATGCGTGAGGAAGGTAGTACCTCCCCAGTTCTGCGTTTTCAAGCCATCATAATTGATGGTGAGAATAAACTCACTCGTATTGGTATTGTTATCAGCACGCATCAGGTGTGCGTAATTGGGTATCAAGGTGTAACCTGCATCAATTACTTTTTTGGCATACGTCATGGCATCAGCATAACGAGCAGTGCCTGTATATACACCTGCATTAAGGTAAATTCTGGCAAGAAGAGATTGCGCTGCAGCTTTATCGGCACGTCCATACTCATTGCCTCTTGCTGCAGGAAGGTCATTTTCAATAGCCTTCAGTTCAGATTCAACATATGCAAAAATTTCCACGCGTGACGATTGCTTAGGCGTAAAAGAGCCAAGTGCCTGGTCATCAGTTGCAAAGGGAACGTTGCCGAAGAGGTCCATCAATACCCAGTATTGATAGGCTCTCAAAAAGCGGGCTTCCAATTTATATTTACGGATGGTTTCAGCATCAGTTCCGGAGATTCCTCTCGCAGAGAGGTTGGCATCAGCAGCCTGACGGATGAAATCATTGCAAAGTGTGATCTGATAAAAAGACCTGTAATATAATCCAGTAAGCATTGGGTTATTGGACGACCAATTCATATTGTGGAAATCCTGAATTCCAGGATCGCCCCAGGCAACAACGGCTTCATCTGTGCTCAGCTCTTGTGCTTTCCAGAAAAGGCGTAAAAAATCGGCAGTACCTTCATCAAGACCCTGGATATCTCCGTTACCAGCAGGACCCTGGTTTCCAGTTGTAGCAAAACTACCATATAACTTGGCAAAAGCCTGCTTGTATCCTTCTGGGGTTTGGTAAACCTGTTCTGAAGTAATATCGTTCAGGGGCAGCAAGTCCAGCTGCTTAGAACATGACACCAGAGCACCTGAAAAAAGCACTGCTGAAGCCAGTATGTTTATGATATTCTTTTTCATATTTTATTATTTATATGATGACAATTAGAAATCGAGGTTAACACCAAAAACAACTGTTCTTGGTCTGGGATAGAAATTATTATCGATACCGCCATTGATTTCAGGATCCAGTCCATTGTATTTGGTTATCACCAATGCATTTTGAATGTTAGCACTCAACCTGAGGTTTGCCTTGTTGCCGAAAACCTGTCCAACATTATAACCCAGATTAATATTATCAACCCTCAGAAAAGAGGCATTTTGAACATAATAATCAGAAAGGTAATAATTAGCACCGTTTCCACTGAAGCCGCTGCGCAATACTTCACGGGAACCGTTGTTTATATAACCAATAGGGTTGAGAATGTTTCTGATTGTTCCTGTACTTGATGCAACGTTGTTATACATGTAGTTTCCGATGTTTGAACGAGCTACCAGTCCAGCGTTCCATTTTCCAAAGCTCAGGTTGGTACTCATACCGAAGAACATACGTGGGTCGATTCCTTTATATTGATAAAGGTCTTTCTCATTGATAACGCCATCCCTGTTAAGGTCTGCAAACAGGTTATCAATAGGCTTACCGGCCTTGTCATATACCTGCTTGTAAACAAAGAAAGCTCCCCTGTTGTAACCAACTGAATGGATCATGATGGTGTTACCGGTTCCGCCGGAAATTCCACCAAAACGGGCACCCGGATAATTGGGATCATCAGAAATGGTCAACTTTGTGATTTCATTTTGATTGAAGGTTGCATTCAAAGAAAGGTCCCACACAAGATTCTTTTGTTTGATGGGCTGCAGATTGAGGGTTAACTCAATACCCTTATTCTCCATTGAACCAACGTTGGCAACAATTTTGTTGGAGAAATTGGTACCGGCAGGCTGATTGATTTCATTGAGGAGATCAGAGGTAATACGCTGATAGAGTTCAACAGTACCACTTACCCTGCCACCGAAGAGACCGAAATCAAGCGCGACATTGCGGGTTTCAGTTTGCTCCCATTTGCGGTTAAAATAGTAGCCACCCGGACGAAACATCTGGTAGAAATTATTTCCAAACTGGTATTGAGCAGTGATTGAACTCAGGTTATAGTAAGATATATAGTCATAGTATCCAATACCATCCTGCTGACCTGTAACACCATAACCAACACGTAATTTCAGGTCATCAAGAAAGGAAACATCTTTGAGGAAAGATTCTTCGTTGATTTTCCAGGCAACTGCAGCTGAAGGAAATAAACCGAAGCGGTTATCTGCATTGAATTTCGAGGAGCCATCCTGTCTTACTGAGCCCGTAATAAGGTATTTATTCAGGATATTCAGGTTTACACGACCCAGCGCTGAAGCGAGCCTGTATTGAGGCTTGTCGAATTCAAAGTTTGGTGTAGTAACTACTGTGTTATCGAAAGTCCTGTCTGAAAAATTATAGTTGGTAGTCAGGTAATCCTGATACTCATAACCCGCGGTCAGATCCAGCCTTGTTTTGAGGG
>CANHUF010000186.1 GCA_947463715.1 Sphingobacteriales bacterium | reverse complement strand
TGAATATAGTCCCGGTACCATCTACCTCTATTTCAGTGATAAGGATGAAATATTCCATGCACTCCATGAAGAGGGCTTCCGCAAAATGCTCGACATGATGCAACCCCTAAAACATGTTACCGACCCGATGGAAAGATTGATAGCCATGGGAAAGGTTTATATGGAGTTTGCCTATAGTAATAAGGAGTTGTACGACCTCATGTTTATCATGGAAGCTCCTATCAATGCGGAACAGGATCGAGAAAAATGGGAAATGGGAAATCGTACACTTAATTTTCTCAAAGAAGTACTAACCGAATGCCAAGTGAAAGGACACTTTACAGGAATGAACATTGAGTATCTCTCCTTCACGATTTGGTCATCTTTGCACGGTATGTGCGCGCTTTATTGTCGGAACAGATGCCAGGCTTATGAACATGAAAAGGAAACGGAATTACTTAGAAATGGGATCGAATATTTCACCAAGATGCTTTTAAAGGTCTAATTTTTTTAACATTAAATGAACAGTGTTCAATATGTATTATATGTTTAGTTTTATCCAAGATTCAAGTATCGTTTACTTAAAAAGGATAGCAATGAATGCACTCATGAAAAAAATAGTGGTTGTCGTATCATTTTTTTCCATCTGTGTAACTGTGAATGCACAGGTAATTTTAGATCAATACATCCATGAAGCCTATTCCAATAATTTGGTGCTGAGGGGAAAAAAACTGGCGTTGGATAAAAGTTTACTCGCAATTAAAGAAGCACGTAACCTGTTTTTACCAACCACCTGGTTCGAAACACAATACACACTTGCAAAAGGTGGTCGTACAATTGATATTCCCATTGGGGATTTATTAAACCCCGTTTATAACACACTCAATCAATTAACTTCCTCAACCCGGTTTCCCCAAATCCAAAATGTAAAAGAACAGTTTCTTCCAAACAACTTCTATGATGTACGCATAAAAACAACCATGCCTATTCTAAATCCGGATATCAGCATCAATCGCAATATTAAGGAACAGGAAGTTGAATTAAAAGAAAATGAAATTCTGATCTACAAAAGAGAGCTCGCTAAAGAAATAAAGATGGCATACTATAATTACATGATGAGTGGCCATGCTATACTTATCCTTGAAGGAGCATTATCAATAGTAAAGCAGAATCTAAAATTGAACGAATCGCTCTTGCGGAACGGGAAAGGGTTGCCGGCTTATGTGACGCGTGCAGAGAGTGAAGTGATGGATGTAGAGAATCAATTACTCAATGCGCGTAACAGTGAAAAAAATGCAATTGCATATTTCAATTTTCTGCTGAACAAACCCCTGACAACAAATATCGTTCAGGAAGAAACAGACCTGAAGCCATCTCAAATGCAGCAACTCCTTGCAAAGGAGAACAATGTTTTGTTACGGGAGGAAATCAAATCATTCAATACGGCAAGCAAGATTTCAGAGAACATTCTTAAAATGAATCGCTCCTTCAGCAAGCCTCGTCTCAATGCTTTTGTTGATATGGCTGCTCAGGGATTTGACTTTCGAGTAAATCGAAATTCCCTTTTTTATTTAGGGGGTGTTCAATTACAGATACCTATCTATTCCGGGAAACGTAATTTGATGAAAATCGAACAAACGCAATACGATTTGCAAAGTCTTAAGCTAAGTACTGAACAATTGCAAGAACAACTGCAGTTAGCTGCTCTGCAGTCGCTAAATAACGCGCAAAATGCTTACAATGCATACCTGACGAATTTGAAAAAGCAGGAGTCAGCTGCCCAGTATTTTAAGCTGTTAGAACGTGGATACACAGAAGGAGTGAATAGTTTCATTGAATTCCTTGATGCGCGTAATCAATTAACATCCGCACAACTACAACTAAATATTAGTAAGTATAGATTTCTGGCTGGTCTCGCTGAATTTGAGCGTCAGACAGCTGGATACCAACTTCAATAAAAGAAATCGTATGCAATTCACATTTCAACAATACCACTTCGTTATGAAATCATCACTTGCTCATGCTTTTGTAATAATGCTGCTTATATCTTGCTCTGACAAAAAATCTGAAAGAACGGGAAGTACCCGAAGCAACTCTATTCCCGTTAAAGTTGCAGCTATTGATACAGGTAATAAGACAAATATTATTGTTACATCCGGTCTTATTTCTACAGAAGACGAAGCCCGCTTATCTTTTAAAATTGGAGGAGTGATTGAACGCATTCTGGTTGAAGAGGGTCAACAAGTTCGTAAAGGACAACTGCTTGCCGCTCTCAACAATACAGAAATCAATGCCCAAACAAAGCAAGCAGAGCTGGGACTGGCAAAAGCACAACGCGATTACGAAAGAGCATCCAATCTCTATAAAGACAGTGTAATTACGCTTGAACAATTTCAAAATAGTAAAACAGGATTAGAAATTGCTCAACAAAGTCTTCAACAAGTCCAATTTAACAACAAGTATGCTTCCATCTATGCACCATCCGATGGATTCATTATAAAAAAATTACTCAATGCCGGTGAAATTACTGGTGCTGGAACTCCTGCATTAGTGATGAGTGCACTTGGTAATGCAAGCAAATGGATACTTCGTGCAGGGTTAGCTGATAGAGAATGGGCTCAGGTTGAAAAAGGTGATAAAGCAGAGGTTACCACTGACGCTTTCCCTGGCAGATCATTTTCTGCAGTGGTTACTAAAAAAGCACTGGCTGCGGATATGAGCGGTGGATCTTTTGAAATTGAACTTATAGTAGATGTCAACGGATTGAAACCTGCCGTTGGCATGTTTGGAAAAGCGATGATTGCTCCTTCAAAAACTATAAAAGGATTTAGCATTCCTTATGAGTCTTTGTTGGAAGCAAATGGTCAAAAGGGGTTTGTATTTGTTACTAATGATAGAAAAACAGTGAAGCGGGTAGAGGTTATCATTGCTTCAATCGACAACAACCGTGTAGTGATTTCAGATGGTCTTAATGGCTATTCATTTGTTATAATCTCTGGTAGCCCCTATCTAAAGGAAGGTGCCTCCATTACAATTACCAAATAAGCTTTCACATATGAAGATGACATCTTTTTTTGTTAAAAACTGGCAGTTTACATTGGTATTGTTCATCATGGTTATTGTAGTAAGTACTACAACCATGCTTTCTATGCCTCGCGCTGAAGATCCTGAAATCAATCCACCTCAATTCCCAATTATTGTTGTCTATCCCGGAACGAGTCCGGTTGACATGGAGGAGCTTGTGGCAAAACCCATCGAAAAAAGAATAAGCGAGCTGGAGGATATTAAGAAAATCAAAACAGAAGTTAAAGATGGAGTAGTAGAACTATTAGTAGAATTCAAGTACTCCAGTAATGTCAATGATAAATACCAAGAGCTCGTAAGAGAAGTGAACTCCATAAGAGACCAGCTGCCGCAAGATCTTTACAGTCTTGATATTCGAAAGGTAACACCTACTGATGTTAATGTCATACAAATTGCACTTGTCTCGGAAAATGCATCCGGAGAAAAAATGAAATTCTATGCAAAGTATTTGAAGGAAAAACTTGAAAAAATTCCAAGTTTAAAAAAAGCTGATTACCACGGAATTCCAGATCAACAAATCCGTATTGACCTGAATACAGATAAGATTGCACAACTAAAAATTCCACTTAATTATATCATTGGGAGTATTCAAAGTGAGGCAGCTAATATTCCTGCCGGAAGTATACGAGCTGGAAGTAAAGTATTTAATGTAAAAACGAGTGGTAAATACAAAAATCTTGAAGAAATTCAACAAACAGTAGTATACTCAGCCAACGGTAAAGTCGTTTTGCTTAAAGATGTGGCCAACGTTTCTTTTCAGTATGAGGAACAGAAACATATTGTTCGGCTAAATGGTAACCGTGCTGTATTGGTTACAGCTGCACAAAAGAGCGGAGAAAATATTGCAAATACTCAAAAGGCTTATCTCCCTGTAATTGAAGAATTCAAAAAAACACTGCCGAAAAATATAGAGCTGATTCATCACTTTGATCAGGCCGAAAATGTTAGGCGCAGATTGAGTGGATTGGGATTGGATTTCATGATTGCTATAGGATTGGTGCTCATCACGCTGCTCCCCCTTGGATGGCGTGCTGCGTTGATTGTAATGGTAGCAATACCACTTTCACTTGGGTTGGGAGTCGTATCGCTGAATTTCATGGGATTCTCCCTTAATCAATTGAGTATAGTGGGATTGGTTGTTGCACTGGGTTTATTGGTAGATGATAGTATAGTGGTGGTGGAAAATATTGAAAGATGGTTGCGGGAAGGACACAGTAAAAAATTTGCAGCGGTGGAGGCTACTAAACAAATAACCTTAGCTGTTATAGGCACTACAGCAACACTTGCTATAGCCTTCATGCCACTGGCACTCCTGCCGGAAGCATCAGGGGAGTTTATTCGATCATTGCCATTGGCAGTGATTTCTTCGGTAACCGCATCTTTACTCGTATCGCTTACCATTATTCCTTTTTTGTCAAGTCGAATTTTAAAAACACATGCGAATCCGGAGGGTAATATTTTTCTACGTGTTTTGAAAAGATTAATCAGTGGCAGCTATGCACGACTGCTTGATTACTCTCTGAAGCATCCCATCATTACATTACTTTCTGCAATTCTATTGTTTACAGCTTCATTGGGTGTATTTGGTATCATTGGGTTCAGGTTGTTCCCTACCTCAGAAAAACCACAGTTTTTGGTAAATATCAACATGTCGCTTCAAAGCAATTTGGAAAATACCAATACAACTGCAACTCGTGTTGAGCAACAATTATTACAAGAACCTCAAGTAGAATATGTAACTACCAATATAGGCAAGGGTAATCCACGTATCTATTATAATGAGATTCCTGCAAATGAGAAAAGTGATTTTGCCCAATTGTATGTTCAACTGAAAAAAGATGTCAATCCAAAAGAGAAAAGAGAACTCATCGAGCAATTCAGGGAGCAGTTCATGAAAATTTCGGGTGCTCGAATAGAGGTAAAAGATTTTGAGCAGGGACCCCCAGTTGAAGCACCTGTTGCCATTCGCATCAGTGGTGATAATCTTGATACGTTGCGTATGATGGCTTCAAGGGTTCAATTGATTTTGGATTCTATTCCTGGAACCATATATATAAAGAATGAAGTAGATGTGCTTAAAAGTGATTTGAGGGTGAAGATCAATACTGTTAAAGCCAGAACACTCGGAATTCAGACTGCCGATATTGACCGTACTATACGGATGGCAATCAGTGGGATTGAACTATCCAAGTATACCAATGAGCAGGGGGATGATTATACCATTGTGCTCAATACTCCTCGGGAACAGTATGCTACATTAGAAAACTTAAATGGCATATTTATCAATAGTCCATCTGGTTCAGCTATACCATTGAGTCAACTGGCTAAATTGGAATTTGAAACATCACCAGAAGTAATCAAACACCTTGATAAAAAACGGTATGTAATTGTTACAGCATTTACAGACAAAGGAGTTCTTGCACAAGAAATCAACAAAGCATTTGAAGAAAAAAAACAAAAACTCCAATT
>CANHUF010000185.1 GCA_947463715.1 Sphingobacteriales bacterium | reverse complement strand
TTTTGTCTCATCGCCACAACACTCGTTAAAGGCTCATTGGCACAGGATACCATCAGCAAATCAGATGTGGTTGCTGCTGCAAAACTGATTGCATTGCAATACTCAGCAAAGGAAGTAGAAATGATGTTGCCTGATTTGCGGGATAATGTGCGCGATTATGAACAGATGCAACGCTATCCCCTGCGCAATAATGTTCAGGTAAGCATGGTTCAACAACTTGTTCCGGATCAGCTTCAGCAAAAGCAAATAAAATGGCGTTATGATAAATCTATCAGGCTACCTGAAAATAGAGCAGACCTCGCTTTTTTTTCTATCAACCAACTGGGCTCACTTCTACGTAACAGTTCCTTAAGTTCTGTTGAGCTTACTCGCTTCTTCCTGGAGAGACTGAAAAAATACAGCGACACCCTGCAGTGTGTGGTGAGCGTGACAGAAACAATAGCCATGGAACAGGCAACACAGGCAGACCTTGAACTTTCTAAAGGAATCGACAGGGGTCCGCTTCAGGGAATTCCATACGGATTAAAAGACCTTTTTGCTGTAAAAGGAACAAAAACAACCTGGGGTGCTGAGCCTTACAAAAACCAAAGCATAGATGAAGATGCTTATGTCTTCACACAACTGAAAAATGCCGGTGCCGTTCTTATTGCCAAGTTTACACTGGGTGCATTAGCAATGGGCGATTACTGGTTTGGCGGCAGAACAAAGAATCCATGGAGCCTTGAAAGGGGATCAAGTGGATCTTCTGCAGGTTCAGCATCAGCAACCGTAGCAGGATTGGTGCCATTTGCCATCGGAACAGAAACACATGGTTCCATCATTTCACCCAGTCATACCTGTGGTGCAACAGGCCTTCGACCTACCTTTGGCAGCATCAGCAGGTCCGGCGCCATGACCCTGAGCTGGAGCCTCGATAAAGTTGGTCCAATCTGCCGCAATACAGCAGATGCAGCAACAGTTTTCGCTTTTCTGCATGGGACAGACGGAAAAGATGCATCCGCTTCAAATGCCGCTTTTAACCTGAATCTGAACGCAGATATCCGCAAACTTAAAATCGGTTATGCTGCAAACCACTTCGAAAAATTGGATACAACAGGCCAGGAATGGGGCGTAATCAAAGCCCTGAAAGAAGCAGGCATCAACCCCGAGCCCATGCACCTGCCAGATACAGAAGTCTATAAATTTGATATCATCGGCATGGTAGTAGGTGCAGAATCTGCAGCAGCATTTGATGAATTCACCAGAACAGGTTTAGATGATGCCATGACAAGACAAACACGAAACGACTGGCCAAACTACTTCAGAGTGTCACGAACAATCCCTGCTGTTGAATACATCAATGCCAACAGACACAGAACAATCCTGATGGAGGCCTTTAACAGCGCCATGAAAGAGTATGATGTTGTCATTACACCAACTTATGGAGGCAGACAGCTTGCCATCACCAACCTAACCGGGCACCCTGCACTCTGTATGCCAATCGGACTAAATAAACAAGGACTACCCAACAGCATTACGATGCTGGCAAACCTTTTTCAGGAAGAAGTACTTGTTACGGCAGGAAAATTTTACCAGGAAATTACAGATCACGACGACAAACATCCGCCTTTGTTCCGGTAAAAATTGACCTAATTTTGCAGCATGTCTTTTCAACTACATGCACCCTATCAACCAGCCGGTGATCAACCCGAAGCCATCAGGCAGCTGGTAGAAGGAATTAACAATGGTGAACAATTCCAAACCTTGCTGGGTGTTACGGGTTCGGGAAAGACGTTTACTATGGCAAATGTCATCCAGCAGGTGCAGAGACCAACGCTGGTGCTAACCCACAACAAAACCCTTGTTGCACAACTTTACGGTGAATTCAAACAATTTTTTCCTGAAAACGCTGTAGGCTACTTCGTATCCTATTATGATTATTACCAACCGGAAGCTTACATGCCGGTGAGTGATACCTACATAGAAAAAGACCTCGCCATCAATGAAGAATTAGATAAACTCCGGCTTCAAGCAACATCTGAACTACTTAGCGGCCGAAGAGACATTATTGTGGTAGCATCCGTCAGCTGCATTTACGGTATGGGCAATCCCAGTGAGTTCGAAAATGGTATCGTTCGCATTCACAAAGGACAGGTTATAAGCAGACAGGGCTTTTTACATGCACTGGTAAACTCACTCTATCAGAGAACACAGATCGAATTCAAAAGAGGTACCTTCAGGGTTAAGGGAGACACCATCGACATCAACCTTCCTTATGTTGATTTTGGATACCGGATTACATTTTTCGGGGATGAAATAGAATCCATCGATACACTGGAAATAACAAGTGGAAAACGGATTGCAGCAGTTGAGAATGCTGCCATTTTCCCTGCCAACCTTTACCTCGCTCCAAAGGAAATCATCAACCAGGTCATCTCTGAGATTATCGATGAAATGACAAAACAGGTCCAGTATTTCAAAGATTCCGGGAAATTTATCGAAGCACAAAGAATCAGTGAACGTGTAAACTTCGATATTGAAATGATCAAGGAACTGGGCTATTGCAACGGCATTGAAAACTACTCGAGGTTCTTCGACCGCAGACAACCAGGTGCTCGACCATTCTGCCTGCTGGATTATTTTCCAGACGACTTCCTCTGCGTTATCGATGAAAGCCACCAGACCATACCACAGGTCAGCGGCATGTATGGGGGAGATAGAAGCAGAAAAATGGTACTTGTAGATTACGGATTCAGACTGCCAGCTGCACTGGATAACCGTCCGCTCAACTTCAATGAATTTGAACAGATGATCGGACAGGTTGTTTTCGTTTCAGCTACACCGGGCGATTACGAACTGCAAAAATCTGAAGGAGTTGTAGTGGAACAGGTAGTGCGTCCAACAGGATTGCTTGACCCACCTATAGAGGTCAGGCCAAGCATCAATCAGGTTGATGACCTGTTGGAAGAAATTGACAAAACTGTGAAAAAAGGCGACCGGGTTTTAGTTACTACACTCACCAAGCGTATGGCTGAAGAGATGGATAAATACCTGCAACGGATTCACATCAAATCCAAATATATTCACAGCGAGGTAGATACGCTTGACAGGGTTGAAATACTCAGACAGCTGCGTTTGGGTGAAATTGACGTACTGGTTGGTGTAAACCTGTTAAGAGAAGGGCTTGATTTGCCTGAAGTATCCCTGGTTGCTATCCTGGATGCCGATAAGGAAGGATACCTCAGAAACGAAAAATCACTTACGCAAACCGCCGGCAGGGCAGCCCGAAATGTTGATGGCAGGGTTATATTCTATGCAGATAAGGTAACCGGGAGTATGCAGAAAACAATGGATGAAACAGATAGACGCAGAGCCAAACAAATAGCCTACAACCTGGCACATGACATTACACCACGAACGGTTACCAAAAGTAAAGAACAGGTATTTGCACAGACAGCCGTGCTGGATATCAAAGGTTATGATGAAAACAATTCCCTGGCTGCTGTGGCAGAACTCACTGAAAGTGCACGTGTAGCTGAAGATCAAGCCGCCTACACCACTATCCCTCAAATGGAAAAACACATTGCAAAACTGAAAAAGACAATGGAAAAAGCAGCAAAAGACCTGGATTTCATGGAAGCTGCGAGACTCCGAGACCTTATGTTTGAAGCAAAGGGACAACTCGAAAAAATGAAGTAGGCGGATTAGTCTAAATTCCGTTCGCCATTTGTCATGAATTGGCTAAATTCACAATTCAATAACTGAATGCCATGCGCCTGAATTTTCAATTTTTCATTGCTGTCTCTTTGCTGTTCTCCCTGAACATCCATGCACAAAAAGTCAAACCAAGACTCAAAGACCTTCCATTGGAAAACATGGAAGCATTCAACCAACCTGCATCCAACTGGCAGATAACTGGTGATGTGCAGGGAAGCTTCAGCGATACATCTCTGAACACAGCAAAGGGAACAGGAATTCTTTACAACGCATACAGCAGGGCTATTCAGTTTAAACCCGGGCATCAGTTATTCACTAAAATGGAACATGGTGATATCATCCTGGAATTTGATTTCATGATTCCCAAAGGATCAAATTCAGGAATTTATCTTCAATCGCGTTATGAAGTACAGATCAACGATAGCTGGGGCGTAAAACTTCCCAAACATGGAGACCTGGGTGGCATTTATGAGAGATGGAAAGATGGAAAAGGATACGAGGGGAAAGCACCATTGAAAAATGCAGCCTTTGCACCAGGATTATGGCAACACATGGAAATATCTTTCCAGGCTCCCCGCTTTGATGCAGCCGGCAATAAAAGCCAGTCAGCAAAATTCATTTATGTAAAGGTCAATGGCATCACCATGCATGAGAACATCATCGTGGGCGGACCAACCCGCGCTGCTGCTTTTGATGATGAAAAACCATATGGTCCGCTTATGATTCAGGGTGATCACGGTCCTATTGCAATCCGTAACTTCAAATATGCACCTCAGGATGAACTGAAAGTTGCAGCAAAAGATATCACATACAAGTATTTCGAAAAAACAGCAAAGAGCCCTGAAGAAGCTGCTGTAACAAAGCCAACCAGCCAGGGTAAAGTAAGTGCAATTGATGCAAGACTTGCACCTGCCAGAGACCTTTATTTTATCCAGTTTGAAGGAAAGCTGAATATACCAGTCAGGGATCAATACACTTTCTCCATGCATTTTTCAGGTGACGGTAGCCTGGAAATCGATGGTAAAACAGTCATTGAAAAGGGATGGACCCACATGGGTGGATTTCCAATTGATGGCAGCACTGCACTTGAAGCAGGTGACCACACTTTTAAACTTTGGGTAAATAAAGACATAAACTGGTCAAGAAGTGGATTGTCTCTTTATATTGAAAAACCCAACAGCCGAGCTGTAGCTCTTCATGCGCCTGCCTCAATGCCCGAAAGAGCTCCGGAACCATTGATAGCAGTGAAGGCACAGGGCAATGCAGAAATTATTCGTTCCTTCATGAACCACCAGGGTAAAAAACTTACACATGTCGTTTCCGTTGGAGACCCTGCTCAGGTTCATTATGCATACGACCTCATGCAGGGTGCACTCCTGCAGGTATGGAGAGGAGATTTCCTCAACGCTACAGATATGTGGCACGAAAGAGGTGAGCCACAAACAGCTACAGCACTGGGCGCACCTGTTCTCCTTGCAGGTAATGCACCGGTTTATGACAAAACACTCAAAAAGGATTCTGTCACGGATTATCAGTATAAAGGATACACCCTGAATGCAAGCGGACAACCCACATTCAGCTATCAATACAAAAACCTGAGAATTACGGATATGCCAGCACCTGCAGAACAGGGTCGTGGCTTGAAACGCACACTCACCATTACAGGTGAAGGCAGGGAAAAAGTGATGTTCAGAATCGCACAGGGAAAAAGTATCACTCCGGTTGGTGATGGCTTATACAACATCGGCAATGGTTCTTATTTTGTGCAGATCAGTCAGGGGCTTTTCCCCAGGATTGAAACATACCTGGATCAGCAGGTCCTACTGCTGCCCGGTAATGAGTCCATTCAGT
>CANHUF010000184.1 GCA_947463715.1 Sphingobacteriales bacterium | reverse complement strand
TAGATGGCCATGCCTATGAGGAAGTAGCGGAGCATTTTGCAAAGATAAATAAAATCGTAATCATCCGTTAGGCTGATCTCCGTCAGTAATATTATGCTATAAAGAACTAACTTTAATGCAACCAAATGTCATTTTAATTGACCATTTATGTCTGAAGAAACCTTCAATGACTTTTATCAGGAAAACCGGAAGCTGCTCTCAGAATACCTGGAAACCCGCTTACAATTACTCAGGCTCATTGCAATCAGAACGTTATCCAGAACATTCAGCATGTTTATTGTGGTATGTCTGGTCAGTTTCATGGTTTTGTTCTTTCTGCTTTTTCTGGTTATTTCTTTTTCCTGGCTGATGGCAGATGCAACCGGTAGTGCAGCATTGGGCTTTTTATGCGGTGCAGGTGTATTTTTGGTGATTATCATGCTGGCTATAGTTTTTCGTAAACCTTTGTTTCTTAACCCCCTGATCCGGTTATTTATCCATACTTCCACACAGGAAGAGGATGAGGATGAGGACGATCAATATTAAAGCGATGAGCAGACCAATCCGCAATATCCATGCCCTCAACCGTTCTATTCATGAGTTGAAAGACAAACGGAAAGTACTGGAAGGCAGGCTGGAGCAGAACTTTCAGCACCTTGGCAGCAATTATGTAAACATGGGGTTGAATTCCTTCTTTGGAGGTAAAAAAGCCCGCAGTAATTTCTGGGCTAACCTGGCCACCCGGGTTATGGAAAGCGAAAAACTACAAACCGGGGTGGGAAACCTCGTTGGGAACCTGGCTGACAGGCTTGGTGAGGCTTTTAGTAAGCATAAATCCTGAATTTTGAAAATATTCCAATAATACTTATATTTGCAGAGAATAAAGAATATTGAAGGGAACGGAAGCGTTCCCTTCTTTGTTTCCTATACCATGGCAATAGCAGAAAAGGCAGAACAGGTCAGTCAGCTCGCAGCAGAACTTCTCCGGGAAGAGCCACAATATTTTGTGGTAAAAGTAAATGTGCGTCCCATCAACAACATCAGTGTTTTTGTTGATGGTGATTCCGGTATCACCATAGAGAAATGTGTCAAGTTGAACCGCGCACTTTACAAGCAGATTGTAGAGCAGGAATTGTGCAAGGATGGTGAGTTCGCGCTCGAAGTATCTTCTCCCGGCGTTGATGAGCCCCTTGTCTTTTACAGGCAATACCTCAAAAATGTGGGAAGAAGTATTCATGTGGTGATGACTGATGGCAGGGAGATGGATGGCATGTTGCTGGCTGCTGACGAGAAAGGCATTGAGTTAGAGGAGGAGAAGGGAAAGGGTAGGAAAAAAGAGCTGATCAGGCATTTTCTCCTGTTTGGCGACATTCAGACAACCACCGTAAACATTGTTTTTTAAACCATAAGACAAGAACAAAAAAGGATAAGTTATGGCCAGTATCAACCTGATCGAGTCATTCCAGGATTTCAAGGAAGCGGAGAATATCGATCGTCCCACCCTCATGAAAGTCCTTGAGGATGTATTCAAGACTTTGCTGCGTAAAAAATACGGTTCTGATGAAAGCTTTGACGTCATTGTAAATACGGAAAAGGGTGACCTTGAAATCATGCGTCACCGGATGATTGTTGAAGACGGCGCGCTTGAGAATCCCCTGATGGAAATTGAATACAGTGATGCCATCAAGATTGAGCCTGATTTTGAAGTAGGTGAAGAATTGTACGAGGAAGTCGACATCATGGATTTTGGTCGCCGTGCAATACTTGCTGCCAAGCAAACACTAGCCAGCAGGATCGGTGACCTCAAAAAGAATGCCCTCGTTAAAAAATATGGTGACCGTGTAGGTGATATCATCAATGCGGAAGTTTACCAGGTATGGAAAAAGGAAGTGTTGTTGATCGATGAAGACGGCAATGAACTGATTCTTCCCAAGTCTGAGCAGATTCCTTCGGATTATTTCAAGAAAGGTGAGAGCATCCGTTCCGTCATCAAGAAAGTGGAGCTGAAGAACAACAATCCGGTTATCATATTGTCTCGCACGCATCCTTCCTTCCTGGCTAAGTTGCTTGAGATAGAGGTGCCTGAAATTTTCGACGGGTTGATTGTAATCCGTAAGATTGTGCGTGAGCCGGGTGAGCGTGCCAAAGTAGCTGTTGAAAGCTATGACGACAGGATTGATCCGGTTGGTGCCTGTGTGGGTATGAAGGGAAGCAGGATCCATGGAATCGTTCGTGAATTGAAGAATGAAAATATTGATGTGATTAATTTCACTGCCAATATCCAGTTGTTGATTCAGCGCTCGCTGACACCAGCTAAGATTACCAGGATGACAATAGACAATGAAGGTAAGCGGGCTGAAGTTTTTGTTTCTCCCGATCAGGTTTCCCTGGCGATAGGCAAGCGTGGCGTAAACATCAAGCTTGCTGAAGAGCTGACTGGTTTTGATATCGATGTGTACCGCGATAATGAAGGTGAGATGGCTGAATTCGATATCGACCTGGAAGAGTTCAGTGATGAGATTGAAGGATGGGTGATTGAAGAGCTGAAGCGGATAGGATGCGATACAGCCCGCAGTGTATTGGATCTTACAGCCACTGAGCTGGAGCGCAGAACAGATTTGGAGAAGGAAACCATTGAGGAAATAAGAGACATCCTGAGAGCAGAATTTGAGAAGGATTAATCAGGATCAGTCAGCGGTTAAGTTAAAGGAACAGGCAAAAAAGCGTAAGGAGGATAAATGTCAGAATTAAACACACCCAGGTTAATGGCTGCGGCCAAGGAGTTCAACATAGGCAAGGATACGCTTGTTGACTTCCTGGCGGGCAAAGGATTCAGCAAGGATGATCTCAAACCGACATCAAAATTGACGGAAGAGATGTATCATGCACTGCAACAGGAGTTTTCATCGGATAAAGCTGCGAAAGCAAAAAGCGACGCCATTGAAATTCCAAAGGGGTCACTCGCAGAGACCAAAAGAAAGAAGGACGAGGAAGAAATCCATTTCAGAAAGGATGCCCGCAAGAAAGTTGAAGTGGCACCCGCCCCAGCTCCTGTTCCTGAAGTGCCCAAGGCAGAAGAACCTGTTGTGCCTGTAGCAGAGCCTGAACCAGTTTCAGCTCCATTGCCAGAGCCCGAACCGGAACCAGAGCCAGTACCTGTTGAAGAAGCGCCTGTTCCTGAACCGGCTGTTGAAGAAGTGGTTGAAGAGGTACCTGCTGCACCCGTTCAGGAAGCACAAACTGCTGAAATCAATGTGCTTAAAATTGAGGCACCTGAATTAAACGGACCAAAAATCCTGGATAAAATAGACCTGGATGCCATTGAATCCAGCACCCGACCTAAGCGTACAACCCCACCTCCGAAACCTGTTATATCTCAACCGGCTGTTAAGCCTGTTGTTCAGGAAAAACCTACACAGCAAGCTCCACCACCGCCGGTTACACCCAAAGCGCCGGAAGTAAGAGAGGCGCCTAAAACTCCGGAAGCAGAGATTGTTAAAATTGAGGCACCGGAACTGGAAGGACCCAAAATCATCGGTAAAATCGAATTGAAACCTGAACCGGATGACAGAAGCAGGGGTGCCGATGAAAAGCGTAAGCGTAAACGTATACCTATTGAGAAGAAGGAGCCTGAAAGACAGAAGCCTTCCATCCAGAAAGGAGCGCCTGCTGCTCCCCAACGCACAACAACGCCTCGTCCGGGTGCACCCAAAGTAATCAGGAGAGGAGAGGTAAAAGAAATTGACGAAAAAGAGATCCAGAATAAAATCAAGGAAACACAGGCCAAACTCTCAGGCGGCGGTGGCTCAAAAGCAAAGATTACCAAATCTAAGCTGCGCAGGCTGAAGCGTGAAGAGATGGAAGCCGGATCAGAAGGTGATCTGGATAACAAAATACAGGTTACAGAATTCATCAGTGTAAGTGAGCTCGCCAGCCTCCTCGATGTAAACTTTGCTGAAATCATCGGCAAATGTATGAGTCTGGGTATCATGGTATCCATTAACCAGCGTCTTGATGCTGAAGTGATAGAACTCGTGGCAGGTGAGTTTGGCTATGAAGTTGAGTTCATCGACATGGAGAAGCAGATGGAGATGGAGGAAGAGGATGATGAAGATGCACCGGAGAATCTTAGTCCGCGTGCCCCCATTGTTACCATCATGGGTCACGTTGACCATGGTAAAACATCTTTGCTCGACTATATCCGCAATGCCAATGTGGTAGCCGGAGAAGCGGGAGGTATTACACAACACATTGGAGCCTACCATGTGGAAGTGCCGGGTGGTAAATCCATCACCTTCCTGGATACTCCAGGTCACGAAGCCTTTACAGCGATGCGTGCCCGTGGTGCCAAGGTAACAGACCTTGCCATTATTGTTGTTGCAGCGGATGATGCAGTGATGCCTCAGACGAAAGAAGCCATAAGCCATGCTCAGGCAGCCGGCGTTCCGATGATTTTCGCAATCAACAAAATCGATAAAGACGGTGCTAATTCTCAGAAGATTTACGAACAGCTCTCCCAGATGAATATCCTGGTTGAAGAGTGGGGAGGTAAATACCAGAGTCAGGAGATAGCCGCCAAATCAGGTCTGAATGTAGACAAGCTCCTTGAAAAGATATTGCTTGAAGCTGAATTGCTTGACCTCAAAGCCAATCCGGATAAGGATGCCAGTGGAACGGTTATTGAAGCTACACTCGATAAAGGACGTGGTTATGTAGCCACCATCCTGGTACAGAACGGAACCCTCCAACAGGGAGATCTTGTGGTGAGCGGTCAGCATTACGGCCGTGTCAAAGCCATGATGAATGAGCGGAACAAACGTGTGGATGTTATCCCTCCTTCTTCACCGGTGTTGATTCTCGGGTTGAATGGTGCTCCTCAGGCAGGTGAGAAATTCAAGGTTTATCAGGACGAATCAGAGGCTAAGGAAATTGCAGGAAGAAGGGCACAGATCATGCGTGAGCAGGGTATCCGTACCAAGAAGCATATTACACTGGATGAAATTGGCCGCAGGCTTGCACTGGGTAACTTCAAAGAACTTAATATCATCATCAAAGGTGACGTGGATGGTTCAGTAGAAGCATTGAGTGATTCCTTGCAGAAATTGTCTACGGCAGAGGTGGCCATTAAGGTGGTACACAAGGCAGTGGGACAAATCACGGAGAGTGATGTGTTGCTCGCAACAGCATCTGATGCCATCATTGTTGGCTTCAATGTTCGCCCATCCATGCAGGCTAATAAGATTGCTGAAAATGAAGGTGTTCAGATCAAACTTTACTCCATCATCTACAATGCCATCGAAGAAATTAAGAGTGCGATGGAAGGATTACTCGAACCAAAGGTGGAAGAGAAAATCGTGGCCAATGTGGAGATCAGGGAAGTATACAAGTTCGACAAAGCCACCGTGGCAGGGTGTTATGTGCGTGATGGTAAGATCAGCCGGAACAGCAAGATCAGGGTTATCCGTGATGGTATTGTGGAATATCCAAGAGGTGAGGGACAAAGTGCAGAACTGGGCAGCCTGAAACGTTACAAGGATGACGCCAAGGATGTGAGTGCAGGTATGGAATGCGGACTTACCGTTAAGAATTACAGTGATAT
>CANHUF010000183.1 GCA_947463715.1 Sphingobacteriales bacterium | reverse complement strand
TGGCCATCGGCGTCTCTATCGGAGCAGTGCAAACATGGATTTACCTGCTGAAACACAACGGCACAAAAGCCTCCTACTGGTTGTTTTTGAGTCCGATTTTTGGATTCATTTATGCTTCAATACTCATGCAGGAACCGATAGGAGTCTGGACTGTAACAGGCACCATATTCGTACTGGCTGGCTTGTATTTGGGTACAAAAAGGAATGCCTGATCTGCAAAATTTTTCAGTATTTTCATGTCACCCAAAACCAACATGCATGAACAAACGTTTTGCCCTCCCCGAAGACTGGTCTATCGTCGTAACCGGCTTCCTGATTATTGCACTTGTCATCTTCGGCTTCCCACTAATATCCCCAACCTATGGCTGGAAAAACACTGGTGAGCTATCTGGAAAAGTGTTTACATCCTACAACATAAAAGTAGCCCTGCACCTTTTTATCTGTCTCTTTGCACTGGCCATTGTCCTGGCTTTCATCAGCGGCAAACCGGTAAAACCAGTGCTCAAAGGCTTTCCTGCAGTTTACCTGCTCACCACCCTGGCCCTGATCCTGGCTGGTAATGCCTTTCTGAAAGACTGGAACCTTGAGGCTGTGATTTTCAGTCTCCTCATTGGTCTGGTTATCCGCAATTTTTTTACGGTTCCTGAATGGCTGAAAGCTTCCCTTTCTACAGAGGCTTATGTTAAAATCGGACTGGTACTGCTCGGCAGTTCCGTGATTTTCGGAGATATCCTCAAAGCAGGTTCTCTCGGACTCATTCAGGCCCTCATCGTTGTGGTATCAGTATGGTATTTCGCTTACTGGATTGCTAAAAAATTGGGAGTGGATGAAGAAATGTCGATTATGATTTCCAGTGCTGTATCTATCTGCGGTGTGTCTGCTGCCATTGCTACTGCCGGAGCCATCAAAGGGGATTCAAAGAAACTGAGCTACGTCATCTCTATTGTGCTAATCACTGCTATCCCCATGATCATATTCATGCCGATGCTGGCCAACCTGCTCGGACTACCGGAAGCTGTGGCAGGTGCCTGGATTGGCGGAACCATTGATACCAGCGGAGGCGTTATTGCTTCTGGTTCACTCGTGGGTGAAGAAGCGTTGAAGATCAGCACCATCGTGAAATTCTCTCAGAATGTGTTGTTGGGTCTGGCTGCTTTTGCCATCAGTATCTACTGGACTTACAATGGAAAATCAACGGAAACAGGAGAAAAGGTAAAACCCAATGCTGCAGTGATCTGGGAGAGGTTTCCCAAGTTTGTTATCGGGTTCATTGCCGCCTCACTCCTCTTTTCTTTCTTCATTGATGCGGATACCAACAACGCTGTAAAAGGACACCTGAAAGCCCTGCAGGGTGTTTGGTTCGCACTGGCTTTCACCAGCATCGGACTGGAAACGAACTTCAGGGAGCTCTTCAACGGACAAGGCAAGAAACCACTGTATGCTTTCTTGATTGCCCAGCTTTTCAATGTTGCTGTCACCTTGCTGGTGGCGTGGATGTTGTTCAGGTAGATCGCTGAAAACCTACATAATAAAAAAAGGGACGCATAAATGCATCCCTTTTTTGTTTGCCTGATTGGCTTATTTCTTCCTTGTAGCAATCACATCAAACATACTCATCAACCTGCCGGTAGCAGTGTTCTCGTCTTTTTTGGTGAGTGTAACACTCACATCATAACCACCGATAGAAAACTCGAATATCAGATTTTCACCTTCCATTTTAACTGAAGCCATATCCTTCTCTGTGGTAGATCCTGGCTCTGTGAAATATCCTTTCCAGTTGCCATCCTTCTTTTCAAAACGAACAGGCACAGTAGCATCTCCGTTGGGAGTTTCTTTCACAAGCGCATCCCACTTTCCTTCAAAGTAAGAACCTGGGGCTGCAGCTGCTTCTTTAATACGCTTGGCTTCCATGGAAAACATATCCATCAGGCTGCCTGTTGCGTTATCATCATCTTTTTTTGTCAGGTGGCCAGTAAGGTCATAACCGGCGGTATTGAATGCAAAATTGATACGGCCACTATTTATGAAAACTGTGTCCATCTTCTTCTCCTGCTTGGATTCAAGATCTGTAAAATAACCAACCAGTTTTCCTTCTTTTTTCTCAAAACGGGCAGGCAAGGTAACATTCCCATTGGGTGTCTCTTTCACCAGTACTTCCCACTTACCCAGGAAATAACTGTCATCGGCTGTTTGCGCCTGCAGTGCAGTAAGAGATAGCAGTGAAACAACCAGGAGATTGAATAGAACTTTCATAACGTCTGTGTTTTTATTTTAGTGAAATTAACCATTTTCAGCACAAAAAGTTGTTATGCAAGGTTAAGATGAGGATAAATCATGGCTGAAGTTTTCTTCCTGAGAAATTTAGCCGACTCTAAATCAATCCTGAATAACCTCTTTTCCAATCAGATCCCAGAGATTTCCATATATGTCTCTGAAAACCAGCACCCTACCATAAGGCATTTCTTCCGGTGGCCTGACGATTTCAACATGGTGTGCCAACAGCCTGTCGTAGTCCTGCTGAAAGGTATCCGTATGCAGAAACAAAAATACCCGTCCTCCAGTCTGGTTTCCAACGGCCTGCTCCTGGAGCGGTCCAACTGCCCTGGCAAGCAGCAACTGACAACTGCCATCACCGGGTGAAACAAGTACCCAGCGCTTGGTTTCAGATAGGGTCTTATCCTGAATAAGCTCAAAACCCAGCACACCAGTGTAATAAGCAATCGCTTTATCGTAATCATCCACCACCAAGGCGATGTGGGCCAGTTTCTTCATTTCGTTTTTCTTTTCATTTTTCTTCGGTCAGCTTCCTCAAAACAGTTTCAATAATGGGCATTGTTTGCGGACCAATGCTCATGCCGGTTAAATAAGGGCTATGGGGAATCTCATTCCCTGCTTTAAAATATTCGGGCTTCAGAATATAACCCAATGCATCCATCGATAAGCCCATTACCATAACTGGACCACCACGTTCTGCCAGCTTGCGTGAATACAATCCAAGAGCGGGAGATGTCTCCCCGGGGTGTGTTACAAAACTGGCATCCCCAATCCTGAAAAATGCGATTTCTGAGCGGACGGAATCACCAAAGCTGCGCCTGATTACACCCATACCTGAAAGGGTTTTGAAAGTGTTATTCTCTACAGGAAACCGCACAGCTGAACTTCTGAATGTAAGCCTCGTTGATTTCAGCGTATTGGACTGCTTCAGCAACTGTAGGGCAAATGTGCCCAATGAGCGGCCATATTTCAATGCATTTGCATAGGAAGAAGGCACATCCTCAGGCTGCACCCAGCCGCCAATGGCTCCCTGCAGAAACATGTTTACTCCTCCATGTACAGAATCTGCATAACGATAGTACCCTCCCACATAATCAGCACTGGCAGCAGTTGCGAAATCATCCAGAATGGTGGGATGGCAGGCGAAATTAACCAGCGTAGCCACATTTTTACGGCTGTAATCAAGTAACTGCAATACAGTGAGTTTGCGGTCTAGCAGCTCGGGCTCAGAAATGTTTTTCACCCAGTCTTCGCCATAATTACCTGCTGCATGTTGGATGCTTACAGGCCTTCTACTCTTCCAGGCTGCTTCAACAGCCATAGCGGCTCTTTCCACAATGAGATCCATATGGGATGACACTACTCCGGTATGTAAAAAGTCCTTACCCCAGATGCCCACAACATCCGGACCGGCATGGGTATGGGTTGACGAGCTGACAAGCTGCTCCACTGGGAATTCCGGTATGCGCTTCTTGACAAGTAACCTGATTTTTTCGAGTTCAGGATACATCAAACCGATACAATCAAAGGTAATGATGCCGATGGCTGTGCGGTCGTCTTGCAATACCACTGCCTTGGCATACAAATTATCATGTACGTCGATGAAAGGCCTGTTGGGTTTGCCTCCGGCAAAATAAAGGCTGTCTTTTTCGGGATTGATTAACTGTTGTGATGCACCCGCCCTAAGCTGTTGTGCATTCAAGCCCGTAACCTGAACTGTAACCATCAACAATGCAATCAGCAACCTAGTCATGGATCAATACTGTATTTGATGTGTTATGATCACTCTGCTTCTTTCAGGGGATCCTGTTCTATAAACGGTTGTTTGTAAATGCGCTTGCCGGTAGCCTTGTAAATGGCATTGGCAACTGCCCCACCTGTTGGAGGAAGAGCCGGCTCACCCAATCCGGTAGGATCTTTGCCATTGTCAACAAAGCTGGCGTCAACTTCAGGGATGCCTTTCATGCGCACATGTCTGTAGACGTTGAAATTCTTTTGTTCTGGTTCGCCATTAGTGAAGCTGAGTTTTCCATACATGGCATGTCCGAAACCGTCAAGTATACCACCCATCACCTGCTGTTGTGCTCCTGATGAATTGATGACAATACCACAATCAGAAACTGCGGTAATCTTCTTCACCACTGGCTTTCCTGCTTCCATCACCACATCACAAACCTGTCCCACATAGGAAGCATGTGAAAAATAAACACTGAATCCCTGGGCTACACCGGGCTTCTTACCCCACTGCGATTTCTCCGCAACGGTTTTGATTACATTTTCCATGCGGTCAATATCATACCGAACCGGACCAGCAGGTGCTGTTCTTGCCTTTTGCAGCAACTCGAGCCTCAACTGCACCGGATCCTTTCCCATGGCTTCAGCTACCTCATCAAGGAAACTTTGTTCAGCACAGGCGAGAAAATTCGTAACAGGTGCACGCCATGCTCCGGTAGTAATCGGAGAGCTGTGGTCTACTGAATCAATGAGCAGGTTATCTATGGAGCCTGAAGGGAAATTATTTTCGCGGGTGGAGTTGCCTACATTGATTCCCACTCCCCTAAGTTTATACCCGGTAAGATTGCCCTGCGCATCGAGAGCCGCTTCAAACCTGTATCTTACGGCAGGTCTGTAACTGCCGCCACCCATATCGTCTTCGCGGGTCCAAATGAGTTTAACCGGTTTCTTGATGATAGACGAAACCTCTGCTGCTTCCACTACGTAATCAAATTTCAGCCTGCGACCGAAACCACCACCCAGGCGGGTAATGTCTACCGTTATCTTGCTTTCTGGTATTTTGAGCAGGTCAGATACAGCCTTGCGTGCAGATCCTGGGGTTTGAGTGGGACCAACCAACTCCACACCGTCGGGTCTGACATCAGCAAAGAAATTCATGGGTTCGATGGGATTGTGGGGGATAAACGGACACTCAAATTCCCGTTTGATCACTTTTGCTGCTTTACTGAAGGCAGCTTCCACGTCACCTTCCTTGCGGTTGACCTTTGCATCTGTCCTGTTCATCATGCTGGTGAACAAAGCATCATGGTCTGTTGAACTTTCCGGCGTAGTACCAGGTATGGGCTCATAACTGATGTCAAGCGCCTTGCGGGCTTTCAGCACCGCCCAGGTGGATGTTCCCACCACAGCTACATTATTTTTGAACGTGACCACATGGGTAACTCCAGGCATAGCTTTGGCTGCCTTGTCATTCACCGACTTGATCTGGGTTCCGAATGCAGGTGGACGTTGAATCACTGCATACATCATCCCCTCCCGGTAGAAATCTAGTCCGAATAATCCCTTTCCGGTAACAATATTTTT